>CAKTCH010000076.1 GCA_934538895.1 uncultured Alphaproteobacteria bacterium | reverse complement strand
GCGAATATCTCGATATCGGCGATCCGGACAATCCGGTGACGCTGATCGATGAAAGTTATAACGCGTCCCCGGTGGCGATGCGCGCCGCGTTCAAGGTGCTGGCGCTGGTCGATCCGGGGCGCGGCGGCCGCCGTATCGCCTTCCTCGGCGATATGCGCGAGCTGGGCGCCGACAGCCCGCGCGAACACGCCGATCTGGCGCTGCCGTTGCAGGTCGCGGGCGTCAATATCGTCTATACCTGCGGGCACCTGATGAAGAACCTGCACGAGGCGCTGCCCGCCAACCAGCGCGGCGCGCATCGCGGGGATAGCCGCGAACTGGCGCAGATCGTGCCGGACGTGCTGACGCCGGGGGATGTGGTGCTGGTCAAGGGCTCCAACGGCAGCCGCATGGACGTCGTGGTCGAAGCATTGCGTGAATTGCCTAAAAAAGCTAAGAACGGCAGGCCTGCCAACAAAGGAATGGATCATGCTTTATAATCTTCTGGCCCCGCTGGCCGATGATTTTATTCTCTTCAACCTGTTCCGTTACCTGACCTTCCGTTCGGGCTGCGCGGTGATGACGGCTTTTATCCTGTGCCTGTGGATGGGGCCGCACATGATCGCGTGGCTGAAATCCAAGCAGGGCAGCGCCAGCAATATCCGCGAATATCTGGAAGAAGCCCACGCCCGGAAATCGGGTACGCCGACCATGGGCGGACTGATGATCCTGATTTCGGTGACCATCAGCACTTTATTATGGGCCGATCTTTCCAACCCGTTCGTATGGATCGCGATGCTGGTGATGGTAGGGTATGGCCTGATCGGCTTCGGCGACGACTACCTGAAGCTGACCAAACGCAACTCCAGGGGGCTGCCCGGCAAGATGAAATTACTGGGCCAGATCGTGATCGGCACGGCGGCCACCGCCTGTATCATCTACATCCTGCCGCCCAGCATCGACACGCATGTGGCGATCCCGTTCTTCAAGAATCTGTTCATCAATCTCGGCTGGTTCTTCATCCCATGGGCAATCGTGGTCATGGTGGGCGCTTCGAACGCGGTGAATATTACTGACGGCCTTGACGGCCTTGCGATTGTACCGATCGCGATTGTGGCGGGTTGTTTCGGCCTGATCTCTTATCTTTCCGGCAACGCTGTCTTCGCCAATTATCTGCAAATCCCGTTTGTGCCGGGAACGGGCGAACTGGGCATTCTGTGCGCGGCGCTTGTCGGGGGCGGCCTGGGCTTCCTGTGGTACAACGCGCCGCCCGCGCGCGTATTCATGGGTGACACGGGTTCCCTGGCGCTGGGCGGCGTTCTCGGCACGATCGCCGTCATTACCAAGCATGAACTGGTGCTGGCCATCGTCGGCGGGTTGTTCGTGCTGGAAACCGCCTCGGTGATTATTCAGGTAATCTCTTTCAAACTCACAGGCAAGCGTGTCTTCGCCATGGCGCCGCTGCATCACCATTTCGAAAAAAAAGGCTGGCCTGAAACCACCATCGTCATTCGCTTCTGGATTATTGCCATCGTTCTCGCCCTGATCGGCTTATCGACCCTGAAACTCAGATGATAAACCTAGCCCTCTTTACCAGAACGCTTGATAACAGGCCCGTCGCCGTGTTCGGGATTGGCCGTTCGAATATTGCCGTCATCAAGGCATTGGTGAAGGCGGGCGCCCGCGTCGTCGCCGGGGACGACAATCCCGGCAATATCGCGCAAGCCGTCGCGGCGGGCGCGGAAGCCGGATTGACGGACGACGATTTCGCTGCCTTCGCCTGCCTCGTTCTGGCCCCCGGCGTGCCGCTTTATTTTCCCGTACCGCACGACGTCGTAAAAAAGGCACGCACGGGCGGGATCGAAATTATCTGCGACGTTGAAATTCTCGCCCGCCTGCGCCATGGCCGTCAGACCGCCGCCATTACCGGCACCAACGGCAAATCGACCACGACGGCGCTGCTCGGTCATATCCTGAAGACATGCGACGTCGAAACGGAAATCGGCGGCAATATAGGCACCCCGGTCCTGGCGCTTGACATGCCGCCGCCCGAGGGCACGTTCGTCATTGAAATGTCGTCCTATCAGGCAGATTTATGCCCGACATTCGCGCCGGACATCGCCGTGCACCTGAATCTCACACCCGATCACCTCGACCGCCACGGCGATATGGAAGGATACTATCAGGCCAAGAAAAACCTGTTCAAAGGGGCTGGAACGGCGATTATCGGCATCGACGACGAATATAGCACGCGGATGCGCGATGAAGTGGCGGCGGAAGGGCGGCGTCAGGTTTTCAGCATATCCGTGCTGCAACCGCTGGAGAACGGCGTTTATGTGCTGAATGGTGCCTTATACGACGCCATGTTCGGGGAAACGGAAAAGGCGGGCGATCTCGATATCGCTTCCTTGCCGGGCCTGCACAATCACCAGAACGCTGCCGCCGCCTATGCTGCCGCGCGCGCGATGGGTATCCCGCCGCAAAAGATCATGCACGCGATGCGCGGTTTTCCCGGTCTGGCGCACCGTCAATATATGACGCGCACTATTGCGGGCGTGTCTTACGTCAATGACAGCAAGGCCACCAACGCTGCCGCTGTTGAAAAAGCGCTGGCCTGTTACAACAATATTTTCTGGATCGTCGGCGGAAAACCGAAGGAAGGCGGCCTGAACGGGCTGGAACCTTATCTGGATCGCATCGCCCATGCCTTCACGATCGGCGCGGCGGCAACGGAATTCACAGGCTGGCTGGAGGGGCGCGCGGTAGCCGTCACGCGTTGCGATACGCTGGCGCGCGCGGTGGAAGAAGCGCACAAGGCTGCGCAGGCGCAAGGGCATGGCGTCGTGCTGCTCTCGCCCGCCTGCGCCTCGTTCGACCAGTTCCGCGATTTCGAACAGCGTGGCGATGAATTCGCCAGACTCGTAAACGGCTTGTAGGGGAGGGGAAGCCATATGAACAACCATATGTTTTCAAGGACTGATCGTTCCGTGCTGGGCCGCTGGTGGTGGACGGTAGACCGCCCTATGCTCGCGGCGCTGCTTGCGCTGATGGTTCTGGGGGTCATGCTGGTCACGACCGCCAGCCCGCCCGTGGCGCAGCGTATCGGCGTCGGCGAGTTCCATTTCGTCATCCGCCATATCGTCTTCCTGATCCCGGCGCTGGTCTTGCTGCTGGGCTTGTCGCTGCTTTCGCCGAAAGCGGTCTGGCGGCTGGCGACCGTGGTGCTGGGCCTGAGCGTGCTCGGCCTTGTTCTGGTACTGCTGACCGGCACGGAAGTCAAAGGCGCGCAGCGCTGGATCAGTCTGTTCGGTTTTTCCCTCCAGCCCAGCGAATTCATGAAGCCGTCCTTCGCCGTGATGTCGGCATGGTTCCTGAGCCGTTCCCGCGAGCAACCCGGCTTCCCCGGCCAGATCATCGCGACGGCCCTGTTCGGCGTCATCGTGCTGCTGCTGGCGCTACAACCGGACATCGGCATGACCGTGGTAACGGCGGCGATCTTCGGCGCGCAGATATGCCTTGCGGGTTTTCCCCTATGGATTATTTTCGGGCTGGTCGGGCTGGCGTTTGCCGCGCTGGGCGGCGCCTATTTCTTCTTCCCGCACTTCCAGAGCCGCATGGACCGTTTTCTCGACCCTGCCAGCGGCGACAATTATCAGGTCGGCAAGTCGCTGGAAGCTTTCCGCCAGGGCGGTTTTATGGGCGCGGGGCCGGGGCAGGGCGAAGTCAAACTGAACATTCCCGATGCGCACGCCGATTTCATCTATGCCGTCGCCGCCGAGGAAATGGGCATGTGGTTCGCGCTGCTGATCCTGAGCATTTATGTGTTTGTCATTCTGCGCGGCCTGAATCGCCTGATGGAAAATGACAGTCTGTTTGCTATTCTGGCGACAGGCGGTATCCTGACGATGTTCGGCCTGCAATCCTTCATTCATATGGGTTCGAGCGTCAGTTTACTGCCTGCCAAGGGAATGACGCTGCCTTTTATCAGCTATGGCGGTTCTTCCCTGTGGGCGATCGCACTGGCGATGGGCATGGTGCTGGCGCTGACGCGCCGCCAGCCGCGCACGTCGGTGGCCAGGGGCGGCAGTATCGCCCGCGGCTTTTTCGCGCGCGGGCAAAAAATCGGGGAAATATAGTGTGAGGAACGCTCATGGAAATTCGCGATAAAATGATTCTCATCAGTGCGGGCGGCACGGGCGGGCATATGCTCCCGGCGGCGTCGCTGGCGCGCGATCTCGTCTCGCGCGGCTTTCGTGTCGAGGTCGCGACCGACTGGCGCGGTTACACATTCGAGAAATTCTTCGGCGGCCTGCCGATGCATGTGCTGAAGGCCGGCACGCTGCGCAAGGGCGTGATCGGTAAATTCACGGGACCGACGGCCCTGATGATCGGCATCGGCCAGGCTTACCGCCTGCTGGACAGGCTGAAGCCGGTTGCCGTCATCGGCTTCGGCGGTTACCCCTCTTTCCCGGCGGTATACGCCGCCCAGAATAAAAAGATCCCGACCATCCTGCACGAACAGAACGCGGTGCTGGGGCGTGCTAACGTAGCGCTGTCGAAACGCGCCGATCGCATCGCGTTGTCGCTGCCGCATGTGGAAGGTGTATCCGACTTCGACCAGCCGCGCATCGTCGTTACCGGCAACCCCGTGCGCGAGGAAATCGGCAGGCTTTACGCATTGCCTTATCCTTTGCTGCAGGCCGACGGCCCCTTGCGCATTTTTGTCATGGGCGGTTCGTTGGGCGCGAAAGTATTTTCTGTCGTGGTTCCGGCGGCCTTGGCCCGCCTGCCCGCCGCGCAGCGTGCCCGCATCGAGATCGTGCAGCAATGCCGGGCCGAGGATATAGAGGCCGCGCGCGATATTTACGCCCGCGCCGGGATCAAGGCGCGTCTGGAAACGTTCTTCAATGACGTGCCGGATATTCTGGCCTCGTCGCACCTCGTGATCTCCCGCTCCGGCGCCAGCACGGTGGCGGAAGTGACGACGGCGGGCCGCCCGGCGATTTTCGTGCCTTACCCGCACCATGCCGATATGCAGCAAAAGGCCAACGCCGAAACCGTCGCCGATCAGGGTGGCGCCTGGGTGATGACCGAACAGGGCTTCACCGAAGACGCCTTGCTGACCCGTATCGAGACTTTCCTGCAAAACCCGGAAACATTGTTCCGTGCCGCCGAGTCGGCGCGCTCCTGCGGCCGCCCCGATGCGGCGCGCCGCCTGGGCAATCTGGTCGTGGCGCTGGCATCCGGCTGGGATCATGTGAAAGCCTACGATCTCGAAGACTAGGGAGGCCTTGCAGGGAAAACATGGCTGTGAAACCCCCTGAAAATATAGGGGAATTTTTCTATTCGCATCTGCCGGCGATCCCGGTTAGATTAGCCCCCTTACATCGCATAAACCACGGAGTGATTCGCGTGAGCATGAAACCCGCCCCCGTAGATGTGGGCACCATCCATTTTGTAGGTATTGGCGGCATCGGCATGAGCGGTATCGCCGAAGTGCTGCATAACCTCGGTTACAAGGTGCAGGGGTCGGATATCGCCGATAATTATAATGTGAAGCGCCTGCGCGAAGCGGGCATCCGCATCGAAATCGGCCACCGCGCCGAGAATATCGTCGATAATAACGAAGGATTCGCGAATGTCGTGGTGGTATCGTCCGCTGTCAGGTCCGATAATCCGGAATGGGTCTGCGCGCGCGAACACAAGCTGCCGATCGTGCGCCGCGCGGAAATGCTGTCTGAACTGATGCGCCTGAAATCGTCCATCGCCATTGCCGGGACCCACGGCAAGACGACGACGACGACCATGATCGGCATGATGCTGGAAGAGGGCGGTTTCGATCCCACCATTATCAATGGCGGCATCGTCAACAAATACGGCACCAATACGCGCCTCGGCCAGAGCGACTGGATGGTGGTGGAAGCCGATGAAAGCGACGGCACGTTTACGCACCTCCCCGCGACGATCGGTGTCGTCACCAACATCGATCCCGAGCACATGGACCATTACGGAGCCTTCGAGAATGTGCGCGACGCCTATCACCGCTTCATCGGCAACCTGCCGTTCTACGGCTATGCCGTGCTGTGTATCGACCACCCGGAAGTGCAGGCGCTGATTCCCGACCTGACCGACAAACGCATCGTGACCTACGGTTTCAATCCGCAGGCCGACGTCCATGCCTTTAACGTGCGCAGCGATTCCAGCGGCAGCACCTATGACGTGAAATTCTCTGACAGCTTGAGCGATGACGGCAAGGAATTGATCGTCCGTGATATTCACCTGCCGATGCTGGGCGTGCATAACGTGCTGAACTCCCTCGCGGCGCTTTCCGTCGCGCGCAAGATGGATGTGCCGGTGGCGACGATGAAGAAAGCGTTGGCGGGCTTCTCCGGCGTCAAGCGCCGCTTTACCAAGACGGGTGAAAGCAACGGCATGACCGTGATCGACGATTACGGTCATCACCCGGTGGAAATCATGGCGGTGCTGAAAGCCGCGCGCCTGGCAGTGGCGGAATCCGGCGGGCGCGTGCTGGCCGTGGTGCAGCCGCACCGTTATTCGCGCCTGGCTAACCTGTTCGATGAATTCTGCACCTGTTTTTATGACGCCGACACGGTGATCATGGCCGACGTCTACGCGGCGGGCGAGCAACCGATCGACGGCATGGGCCGCGATCAGCTGGTGCGCGGTATCAAAGCCCACGGCCACAAGGACGTGCGCGCGCTGAACGCCCCCGATGATCTTGCGCATTTAATCGCCGATATCGGCGAACCGAACGATCTGGTCCTGTGTCTCGGCGCGGGCGACATCACCAAATGGGCTTATGCGCTGCCCGCGGAACTGGATGCAGTCTTCGCCGCACAAAAGAAACAAAGCGCATAGAAAAACCCCCTCTCCCTCCGGGAGAGGGCAGGGGTGAGGGGACATAGCCGTAATATCGAAAGAATTTCCCCTCACCCTAACCCTCTCCCGGAGGGAGAGGGGATAAGGATAAAGAGATAAATGACAAGCAGCGTATTGAAACAAGCCGAACTCCCCCCTGTCCGTGGCCGTTACACCGAAGACGCGCCTTTGGGCGAAGTCGGCTGGTTCCGTTGCGGCGGCAGGGCCGAAGTGTTGTTCAAACCCGCTGATTTTGAAGATTTGCGTGAATTCCTCGCGGCGTGCCCGGCGCATGTGCCTGTCACGACTCTGGGCGTGCTGTCGAA
>CAKTCH010000075.1 GCA_934538895.1 uncultured Alphaproteobacteria bacterium | reverse complement strand
GCGACGATCTTGCCAAGCTTTTTAGCAGCTTCGTGCGCTTGCTTCATATCCAGGTCCAGGAAATCGATGCCGGTTTCCTCCTTGACCAGATCGACCATGCTCTTGCGCGCCCACGGGCTGGCGAGATTGATGATTTTATCTTCGAACGGCATGTCCAATGTGCCGTGAACGGCCAGCGCCACTGCCTGAACCAGTTTCTCAATCAGGGTCATTACATCATTGTAATCCTTATAGGCATGATAGGACTCGATCATCGTGAATTCCGGATTATGCTTGTAGGAAATTCCCTCATTCCGGAAGTTACGGTTGATCTCGAACACCGCGTCCGCAAGCCCGCCGACGATCAGCCGCTTGAGATAAAGCTCCGGCGCGATCCGCAGGAAGAAATCGGCATCGAGCGCGTTATGGTGCGTAACGAACGGTTTCGCCGAAGCGCCGCCAAGGATCGGATGCATCATCGGCGTCTCCACCTCAATCGCCCCTTCTGATTCCATAAACTTGCGGATCGTGGAAATGATTTTCGAACGCATCAGCAGCTTGTCGCGACTATCTTCGTTCATGATAAGGTCGAGATAACGCTGGCGGTAACGCTGCTCGACATCTGTCAGGCCATGATGTTTCTCCGGAAGAACGCCAAGCGACTTGGTCAGCATATCGACCTCCTGCGCGCGCACCGACAATTCGCCGCGCGGCGTGCGGCGGATCGTACCCACCGCGCCGACGATGTCGCCAATATCCATAAAGTCGAGCTTCTTCAACTGCTCTGCCGGCAGGGAGTCTTTATGGCAGAACACCTGGATCTTCCCGGTAGGATCGTTGAGATCGAGGAACATGCCGTTATTGCGCATCGCCATGATGCGCCCGGCCACCGCGACACGATCTTCGGTTTCGACACCGGACTCCAGGTCTTTATATTTATCCTGCAACTCCCCCGCTTTATGAGTGCGGTCGAATTTGTGCGGATAGGGGTCATAACCCGCTTCCTTCAACAAGGACAACTTGCGCACCTTGGCCTCGTGCGGATCGGTGATCGCGGGGGCCGGGTTTTGTGTCGCTGTCGCTTTGTCGTTCATGATGATCTCGGTTTCATTAAAGTTAAGATATTACCGAAACTATAAAATAAGAAAAAGGCAAGGAAATCAAGCCCCTTGGTGCGTTGCAAACATATCGGCCCCTATCATGGCGATGGGCATAGCGACGACACGACGGGATTAATCAGGGCCAACGGGGAATACCCCCGCCTTACCGGCGATGAACCGCGGCAAACACAGGCTTCAAAGCAGAAGCCCCGCGGGCCAATAAGCGCACGGGGCTTCGAAGCAAAAAAATGAAAAGAAGAATTACTTCTTCTTAGCTACTTTTTTCTTTGCAGTTGTTTTCTTTGCAGCAGGCTTTTTAGCAGCTGTTTTACGAACTACTTTTTTAGCAGTCGTTTTTTTAGCAGCTACTTTTTTCTTAGCGGTAGGCTTTTTAGCAGCTACTTTTTTCTTCGCAGCAGTCTTCTTAGCAGCCGATTTCTTTGCAGTCGTTTTCTTTTTTGCAACAGCCATTTTGTTTCTCCCACATTATGGCGTCGGGCCTCGCGGCCGACAAAATTTATGTATCACCATTGATACACTTAACAGATTATAATCGTACAAAATGAAAACAAAAACAGAAAAATGCATTTTTTTGCATTTTTTTGAAAAAAGGTCTGGACAGGTTTTTTGATCGTCAGGCGAAATCGACTCGATTAGACTCGTGTATGCAATTAACCGACTATAAACTTTTAAGCGGGAAGACTCTCATGCCGACACCAACACCCTCCCCTCGCGCGCAAGGCAGCGCGATATGGTTTGTCCTTCTGGCCGTAGCATTACTGGCCGCCCTCACCATGACGATGACCCGCTCTTCCGACACGGTGGAACAAAGCGGCGACGCCGAGCGCGCGCGCATATCGGCGTCCGACCTGATGCGTTACACGGGCGGAATCAAGGCGGCGATCGACCGCATGATGCTGACCGGAATAAGTGAAAGCGATCTGTGTTTTCATGCCGCCGGATGGGGAAACGGCGATTATAACGCTGCCTCCTGCACGGATTCGGCGAATCAAGTCTTTGGCAGCGGTGGGGGCGCGGTCACCTTCCGCACATACGATTTTGCATCCGAATGGATGATCTTCGGGTCGCACGCGGTGCTCAATCTGGAAACCGCCGCCCCTGAATTGATGATGCAGGCCCGTGTAAGCGCTCTCCTCTGCCGCGAAATCAACAATGTCCTGAATATCGACAATCCCGGCAGCGACGCCCCCGCCGATATCATACAGAACGCAACCCCTTTCACCGGGTCCTATACGCTGGCCGCGCCCGATAACACCATCGGCAATAATGCGGCCCAACTGGCGGGCAAGGAAGCTGGATGCCGCAAGGACGGCGCGCACTACTACTTCTATCAGGTGCTGATCAAGCGTTAGAGCACAAACGCTTCGTGGACGCTTCCCTTCAGGAATGCTATCTATAAAAGCATGAATTCCCCCTTAACGCAGACCAGCCCCGCTGCTACGGCAGAAATCATCCTGCCGGAGACATCCGTGCTGTGCGTCAATGCCTCGAAAGCGGCATTGCTTTCAGCTGACGGCGAACTGGAAATCCTGTCGCTGGAGCAGGCACGCCTGCGCACCCATAAACAGGCGATCATGCTCTGCCACGCCCCTTATACGCGCCAGCGCCTGGGCGCGCATGAATTCCTGGCGTTCGACCTGCTGGAATTGTTCGCCTTCGTGCATCCGGCGAAGTTCTGCGTGCCGACCCCCGCAGGCCTGACGCGGGCACTCGGCCTTACGGCACCGCAAAATTTCGACGATTATCCCTTTGCCCTGATGGAATCCGCACAGGCTTTATTAAGCGACCTTGCACGCGAACCGCGTACAGGCCATAAAGCCGATCCCGTCGAAATCGCGCGCATCATGGGCCTGCACGGCAAGGGCTGGCCGTGGACGCCTTTCGCGATGAAGGCGCTGGGCGTCGATTACGCGCCTGAAGAACCCGTGATCGCGAAAACGGCGCTCAATATCTGGAAATACCTGCCCGAATGGTCGGAAGACGCCCCGCCCCCGCCCCCCGCGCACATGCCCGTAACCGGGCAGGAAAGCCGGGAACGTTTGAGCCTTCTGCTGCATCAGGGCAAAAATCCGGCGGAGCCGCGCCCGCAGCAGCAGAATTACACCACGCATGTATCGTCAGCCTTCGCCCCCGCCGACGAACGCGATGAACCGCATGTAGTGATCGCCGAAGCGGGCACCGGCGTCGGCAAGACACTCGGCTATCTGGCCCCCGCATCGGTATGGGCGGAAAAGAACAAGGGCGCTGTCTGGGTTTCCACCTATACCAAGAATCTCCAGCGCCAGATTTATCAGGAACTCGACCGGCTTTACAGCGACCCCGACGCCAAAGCGGCACGCGTCGCCATACGCAAAGGCCGCGAAAACTATCTTTGTCTCCTGAACCTCGATGAAACGGTAGCAGGCGCCGCCGTCGCCAGGCATCCCGATCAGGTAATCGCCGCCGGGCTGATGGCGCGCTGGGCTGAGCGCAGCCGCGACGGCGACCTGAGCGGCGGCGACTTCCCCGGCTGGCTGCCCGGCCTCATCGGCGGCAAATTCACATCCGGGCTGGCCGACCGCCGCGGCGAATGCATTTTCTCGGCGTGCGATCATTATCACCGCTGCTTCGTCGAACGTTCCATGCGCCGCGCCCGCCGCGCCGATCTGGTCATCGCCAACCACGCCCTTGTCATGGCGCAAACGGCGCTGGGCGATTTCAGCGATCTGCCTTCGCGTTATGTCTTCGACGAAGGCCATCATCTGTTCGATGCCGCCGATTCCGCTTTCGCGGGCCATCTCACTGCCCGCGAAACCGGAGAACTGCGCCGCTGGCTGCGCGGTGCCGAAGCCGGACGCGGTCGCGCACGCGGTTTGAAACGCCGCGTCGAGGACCTGATCGCGGGCGATGCCGACGCCGAACGCGATCTCGAAGCGATCCTGCAGGAATCCACAGCGCTCGCCACGCCGGGCTGGTCGAAACGCCTGAAGGAAGGCAACCCCGTCGGCGTGACCGAGATCTTCCTTTCACATATATATAAGCAGGTCTTTGCCCGCGCCGAAGGCCGCGACACGCCCTATTCGCTCGAAACCGATACGCGCCCCCTGCTGCCCGCTCTGGCGGATGCCGGACGCGATCTCAAAGAGCGCCTGACCGCCCTGCGCAAACCGATGGCATCCCTTGCGCAAAGGCTGAAGAAAAAACTGGCCGACCAGTCCGACACGCTCGACGGCGATTCCCGCCGCCGCCTCGAATCGGTCGGCAACCGTCTGCAATACTGGGGCGAAAACGTCGTGGCCTCATGGATCGCGATGCTCGACACGCTGGAACAGCCTGAAAGCCCGCCCGGCATGGTTGACTGGATGGAAATCGAACGCATCGAGGGGCAGGCCGTCGATATCGGTCTTTACCGCCACGGGGTCGATCCGATGAAATCGTTCGCCGCCGCCCTGAAGCCGCACGCGCATGGCGTGGTGATTACATCCGCGACATTGCGGGACGGCACAGGCGACGATGCCGAAGACTGGCGCGTCGCCCGCGAACGCACCGGCAGCGACTATCTGACCCCCCAGGCGCATGGCTTCACCGCCACATCACCCTTTGACTATCCGGAACGCACAAAGGTGCTGATCGTCAATGACGTCCGCAAGGACGATCTCGCTCAGGTCGCCGCCGCCTACCGCACATTGTTCGAAGCGGCGGGGGGCGGCGGCCTCGGCCTGTTCACCGCTATAAGCCGCCTGCGTGCTGTCTATGACCGCATCGCCACTCCGCTGGAGGAACGCAATATCGCGCTCTACGCCCAGCATGTCGATGACGTCGATACCGGCACGCTGGTCGATATCTTCCGCGAGGAAAAAGGCGCCTGCCTGCTCGGCACCGACGCCGTGCGCGACGGTATCGACGTGCCGGGCGATTCGTTGCGCGTGCTGGTATACGACCGCGTGCCATGGCCGCGCCCGACGATCCTGCACCGCGCCCGCCGCGACGCTTTCGGCGGCCGCCGTTACGATGAATTGATGACGCGCCTGAAACTGCGCCAGGCTTTCGGGCGCCTTGTGCGCCGCGCCGACGACCGCGGCATTTTCGTGATGCTGGATTCAATGCTGCCGACGAGATTGCTGGGCGCCTTCCCGCCCGGCGTCGGTATCGAACGCATCGGCCTCGCGCAGGCCGCCCACACCGTCCGCGATTTCTACAAATAACCTCTTCGCGACATCCTGCATAACACGGTATTTCAGTTTTGTTTTCAAATCATCAGGACGTCAGGTTTTATGCCAGCGATTGCATCCCGATTCCTTCATAGCGCCGAATCCCTTGCAAAATGATGTTTTTAAGAAGCGCAACGGCATTAAAAAGTAAGCCGTTTACTAACCATCTGAAACACAAGAAAATTATCCCGAAGCCCTATACCGCCCGATTTAAGCCGCATCGTCGCCATCTTGCCGTGACAAGATATGCCCCGGCGTTAAAATTTCTTGCGCGGCGAGGCTGTTTGGCCGCATAAAATCAAGGAATACGCATTGGGAAATGATTCTTCTTTTAAGGTATTAACATAGCATGACACAGATAATAGCCGCCCATACGATTGTACCCAAAACCGTTTATGCCTTCGCCCTGCCGGATATGCCTGACGCCATGGCGGTTTTTTCGGCGCTTTACCGGTTCCCCTACACGCAGTTTCTGGACAGCGCCGCTGCCGGACAAAAAAGCGGGCGCTATAGCACCGTCGTATTCCAGCCGGTGGAAATTCTGGAATCGTGGGACGATAAAATCAGCGTCACCAACCGCGATCAGCAACTCGGCATTCGCGGCGATATCACCGCGCTGCTGCGGGAGCGCCTTGACGTATGGGGTCAGGGCAAGGTGATGAACGACCCGACATTGCCGCCGTTTCAGGGCGGCGCCGTCGGCTACTTCGGCTTTGGCTTCGATAATGGCCATCAGCGCGTCACCGACATTCCGCGCGCGGCCTTCGGCATTTACGATCAATGCGTAGCGTTCGATCACGAAGAAGGCCGGGCATGGTATGTGATCGTGACGGACAAACCCGAAACGGCACAAATCAGATACGCGCATTTCCAGCGCCTGACCACCGAAAGCTACCTGCCGAAAGCGGGCAGCGTGCAACCGCATCTTTCATGGGCGCCGCGCACATTGCCAGGCCCCTTGAAAGAGAACGTCCGCCGCCTGACCGATTACATCCGCACCGGCAGTTTCGATCATGCCTATCTTTGCCAGTATTATGAGAGCGACGTACCCGCCGGTTACGATGCACTGGCCCATTACCAGACGCTGCGCGCGCAAATCAGGGCACCCCTCGGGGCCTGCATGATGCTGGGCGGCCTGAACATCATGGTCAGCGACGCCGAACCCGTGTTCACCGTGCAGAGCAGGCAGATAGAAATGCACCATACCAGCCATCGCCGCGCACGCCCGGAAGGCACGCTGCGCGATACGGTCACCGCCCGCGAACTGGCGCAGGATGAAACCGCCCTGACGGCGCACGGCAAGATGGCGAAGGAACAGACCATCCGCCTGTCGTCGCTATGCCGCGCCGATGGTATTCTGGGTCCTTCCCGTCCGCAAGTCGCCCAGGCAGGAAATGAGTATCATCTCGCCTCGGTCACGCGGGGCGTGCTGGCGCAGAATATCACGCTTTCGGACCTGTTGCAGGTTTTCACCCCCGCGCCATGTCATGCCGAGCGACCCCTGGATCGCGCGATGCGCGTGCTCGCCGAAATGGAACCCGCGACGCGCGGGCCTACCTGCGGCCACACCGCCACCATCGGCTTCAACGGCAATATTGCCTTAAGCCAGAATAACGAAGTGGTTTTGAACAACGGCGCGATATTGCGTTTTGCCGCGGGCCTGCCCGTGACCGCCGATACGGAACCCGATATCTGGTATGACGAACTGACGCAGAAAATAGAAGAAGCGCTGAACCGCATCGGCAGCGATGCCGCACTGCGCAAAACCCGCATCGCTTGATAAAAAAGGAAAACCCCGGACCGCGCCGGGGTTTTTCACAAAAATCTGGCGAATGAACTAAGCCGCTGCCTTGCCTGTCGCGGCGGCAATTTTCGCCTGCACCAGCACGATCTTTCTGGACACGCGCGCGCGCTCCATCTCATCCCTCGCAAGGCTGAGATCGTCTTTCAGATTGCCCAGCGATTTTTCCAGCGCTTCCACATTCAG
>CAKTCH010000074.1 GCA_934538895.1 uncultured Alphaproteobacteria bacterium | reverse complement strand
GGGGCTGTACCAGATAACTAGCCCATATAGCGTTTAACCCATTGTTTGAGTTGAAGTAATTGAGCTTTTGGGTTGGGGTTGTTAAAACGCCATTCGCACTCCTTCAAAAATAGAGGAAAATGGTCTTTGGGAACACCGTTAAATTTGCGCATATGGCGCTTGGCCTGGTTCCAAAAGTTTTCAATGCCGTTGATGTGATTTCGTCCGTCCGCAAATAATTCCGAGTGATTGATCCGGTAATGTTTGAAATCAGAAACATCCAGAACGCTGTATGCGCTGAATGAATCCGAATAGACAATGCTGTCGGGAACGATCCTTTTCTCCATGATGCCCATCAAAGTTTTTCCTTTTGCATCCGGAATGACCTTTGCGTAAACCTTGCCACCACGCTTTAAAAGGCCGAATACAGGCACTTTCCCGGCAGCCCCGCGTCCGCGCATTCCTTTGCGCCTGCCACCGAAATAACTCTCATCAACTTCGATCTCTCCGGCAAACGGCGTCTCGTCTTCGGTCGCCTGATAGATGATCTCGCGCAGCCGGTGATAATAATATGCGGCTGTCTTTGGATTGACTCCAACCAACGCGCTCGCCGTCCGTGCCGTCGCTCCGGCCACGAAGTGCTCCATCAATCGTTCCTGTTTGTCTTTGATCAGGCGGCTTTTTCTCATCGTACCATTCTACATAACTCAGCCCTAGCGGCTAGTTATCTGGTACAGCCCCTAATGAATATATGCCTGCCCAACCCATAACGGGTCATCTAGATGGAGACTTTGTCAAACGAAAAGAAGATGAAGTGGAGTTGGGACTCTTTTACTGATATCTCCTCCATCGATAAGCCAGCAGATAAGTATCCTGCTATGAAACAGGAAGCATTTTTACAGTCGTAAGCATAAGAAGACTCGTTTTTTAGACGTTAAATTTGAACAGCATAATATCGCCGTCCTGTACGGGATATTCCTTACCCTCCTGGCGCATTTTTCCGGCATCCTTCGCGGCCTGTTCGCCGCCCAGCGCCGTGAAATCGTCATAGGCAATCACTTCGGCGCGGATGAAACCCCGCTCGAAATCGGTATGGATGGCCCCGGCAGCCTCGGGCGCCTTGGCCCCTTTCCGTACAGTCCAGGCGCGGGCTTCCTTCGGGCCGACCGTAAAATAGGTTTGCAGGCCGAGGAGCTTGTAGCCTTCGCGGATGATCTTGTTCAGGCCGGGTTCGCTGAGGCCGATAGTCTCAAGGAATTCCTTCTTTTCGTCTTCCGTGGCCAGCTGCGCGATTTCGGATTCGATGGAAGCGGTAATGATGACGCTCCCCGCGCCTTGCGCCTTTGCCATCTCTTCCGCCTGCTTCGTCCATTCATTGCCTGTGGTGGCGTCCTCTTCCATGACGTTCAAGACATAAAGCACAGGCTTGGACGACATCAGTGCCATCATCTTGAATAATTTCTTTTCGTCGTCGGCGACGTCAACGGTACGGGCCGGCCTGCCGGCTTCCAGCGCCACTTTCACCTTTTCCAGAAGTAAAAGCTGGATTTTGGCTTCCTTATCGCCGGATTTGGCCTTTTTCTCTACCGTTTTAATCTGGCGCTCGACCGAGTCCATATCGGCCAGCATCAGCTCGGTTTCCACGATCTCGGCATCGCGGACCGGATCGACCGATCCCATGACGTGAATGATATTCGGGTCGTCGAAACAACGCAGGACATGGATGATGGCATCGGTTTCCCGGATATTGGCCAGGAACTGGTTGCCCAGCCCCTCGCCCTTCGACGCCCCCTTCACCAGACCGGCTATATCGACGAATTCGAGCTGGGTCGGAACGATTTTCTGGGAATTGCCCAATTTTGCGATAATGTCCAGACGCGCATCGGGCAACGCCACACGGCCAACGTTCGGTTCGATCGTGCAGAACGGAAAGTTCGCCGCCTGCGCCGCCGCCGTCGCTGTCAAAGCGTTAAACAGGGTCGATTTCCCCACGTTCGGCAAGCCGACAATACCGCAATTAAAACCCATAATATTTTCTTCCTTCCACTTTTGTTTTGAACCGTGAAGGCGCGAAGCTCACTCCTTCCCACGCCGAAGGCGTTATAAAAAATCTCTCCGGCAAATATCGAAGATTTTTTTACCTGCGGCGCTTATCCGGAACGGAACTTCGCCTCTTCGCGCCTTCGCGGTTAATCTTCCTTCCCGACAGCCTGAGCAACCTTGCTCATGAATTCGTTATCCTTACCGCGCACCATCAGCGGCACATGATCGCCTATCGCTTCTATCAATGGTTTCAGCCAGATAAGGTCGCTTTTTGAGAAATCACTTAAAACATGATTATGCACCATCGCCTTATCACCCGGATGGCCGATACCTAGTCGTATACGCCAATAACCGTTGGAATTCAAATGACTGTCCATCGATCTTAAACCGTTGTGCCCGGCATTGCCGCCCCCCTTCTTGGTGCGGATTTTCCCTGCCGCAAGATCAAGCTCGTCATGAAATACGGCGATACGATCAAGAGGAATTTTATAAAATTTTGCTGTTTCAGCAACGGACTGGCCGGAATTATTCATGTAAGTTTGCGGCTTGAGCAGAATGACTTTCTCACCGTCGATATGCCCTTCCGCCAGCAACCCCTGAAATTTCTTTTTGTAAGCCGGGAAACCATAGGTATCGGCAATCGCATCGATTGCCAGAAAGCCGATGTTGTGACGATTATACTCGTACTTGTCACCGGGATTTCCCAACCCCACCAGAAGCCACATGGGCCAGAATCCTTTGTCAGAAGATCAGAGGCGATTCTTAAAGAAACACAGGGGCAGGAAATGTTCCCGGCCCCTGTGCCTGTATCGGAAAAAGAAGTGCGCTTACTTCTTCGCAGCCGGAGCTTTAGCATCCTTGGCTGGCGCCTTTGCATCCTTGGCCGGAGCCTTCGCATCCTTGGCGGGCGCAGCGGCGGCGGCAGGAGCGGCATCTTCCGTTGCAGCGCCTTTCGGCGGCGTGATGGAGGCGATAGCCAGTTTTGCATCTGCAACTTTGGCGCCCGCGGGCAGCTTGACATCGGCCAGCGTGATGGTGTCGTTCATCTTGAACGGCGCCAGGTCGATTTCGATAGACTCGGGAATCTCCGTCGCGCGGCAAACCATCTCGATGCTGTGGTGCGCTATGGTCAGGATACCCTTCTCTTTCAGGCCCGGCGAATTTTCATGGTTGATAAAATGCACCGGTACGCTGACGTCCAGCGTCGTTTTCGGCGACACGCGGAGGAAATCGACATGCTCCACGCGGTCTGTCACGGGATGCAGTTGAACGTCACGCGCCAGAACCAGGTTCTTTTCGCCATCCACGTTCAGTTCACACAGCGAAGTAAACATGCGGCCCTTGAGCCATTCTTTCTGAATGTCGTTCGCGCTGAAGGATATGAGAACAGGCGTTTTGCTGTCCCCATAGATTACTCCGGGCAACTTCCCTTCGCGGCGAAGCGTCCGAGCAATCCCCTTACCGGCTCGTTCTCTTTTTTCTGCCTTAACGGCATATTGTTTAGACATGGTCTTATCCTTACAGGGTTAAGATTGAGGAGTACCTCCAGGGGTGTACTCCGGACGCCGTAAAAAAGCAGAAAACGCCCGTAATATCAAGGAATTTCCACATTTAAATCAATAACGATATTGATATTATGTATAAAATGGCGCTTTTATACAAAAAGCTGGGAAACCGACTGTTCGCCGCTGATGCGGCGGATGGCTTCGGCCATGAGCGGCGCCACCGAAAGCTGTTCGATATTCGGGGAATTCTGCACCGCTTCGGTAGCCGGGATGCTGTCGGTGATGAAAAGTCTGGTGATTTTCGAGTCGGCGATACGCGATACCGCGCCACCGGACAGAACGCCATGCACGACATAGGAATAGACTTCCTGAGCGCCGTTTTCCATCAGGGCCGCCGCCGCGTTGCAGAGCGTGCCGCCTGAATCGACGATATCGTCAACCATGATGCAGACCTTGCCCTCGACATCGCCGATGACATTCATCACCTCGGAAACGCCCGCCTGTTCGCGGCGCTTGTCGATGATGGCCAGGCCGCAATCCAGCTTCTTGGCGAACGCGCGGGCGCGCACGACGCCCCCCACGTCAGGGGATACCATGCACAGAACGTCTTTCGAGAATTTCTGCTGGATATGCGGAATGAACACAGGCGCCACGATCAGGTTATCGACCGGAATATCGAAGAAGCCCTGAATCTGCCCCGCATGGAGTTCCATGGTCAGCACGCGATCGACACCGGCGGCGGTAATCAGATTCGCCACCAGCTTCGCGGAAATCGGCGTGCGCCCGCCCGTCTTGCGGTCCTGACGGGCATAACCGAAATAAGGCATAACAGCGGTGATACGGCGCGCGGAGCCACGGCGCAGCGCATCGATGGTAATCAGCAACTCCATCAAATTATCGTTTGCCGGGTAACAGGTGGACTGCATCACGAAAACGTCCTCACCGCGCACATTTTCAAGGATTTCGGCGAACACTTCCATATCGGAGAAACGCTTCAGGCTGGCCTTGGTCAGCGGACAATCCAGCGATTGCGCAATGGCATCGGCAAGCGGACGGTTGGAGTTACCGGCGATCAGCTTCATGGCAGGCTCATTCCTTAGCAGAGCGGTTTTTGCAGACATGGCCCGACTATAGGGAATCCCGGCCCCCTTAATCAATCCGAAAACTTCGAACCTGAAATTTTGTTTATTTCCGTATTTGAATCGCCGAAACCTGCCGCCCGTAATCCGGCTCGCCGCGATGCGTGGAGCGGCGATAACTGAAAAATGTATCGGCCTCGGCGCAGGTATCCCGGCCCACGATTCCGACATGCGGCACGCCCGCCAGAAACAGCCGCCGCCGGATGTAACCCGGCAGGTCGAACATCAAATGACCGGGCCGTTCGGCGGGCACGAAGAAACGGGCATTCTTCATGTCCTGCACGATGAACGGATCGCGGAACGTTTCCGATACCTCGTAAGTCCGGGGGCCGATGCAGGGGCCGAGCACCGCTTTCAGCGTGGTTTTATCCAGACCCAGCTTTTCCATGCCGGCAATTGTATTTTCAAGTATGCCCTTGAACGCCCCGCCCCATCCGGCATGGGCCGCGCCGATAATCGGCCTGCCTTCCCCGGACATGCCGCTGAATAAAACCGGGCCGCAGTCAGCCGTCAGCACGCCGATCGTCAGGCCGGGCTTATCCGTCACGATGGCGTCGGCCTGCGGACGATTGTTCACAGCGTCATAAGGCTCATCAATCGTAACGCACATAGCGCTGTGAACTTGATTGAGGGTCAGAAGGTTTTCCGGCAATGCATTGAAAACAGCCGCCACGCGCGCCCGGTTTTCCCTGACGTTCCCGATATCGTCTTTCGATCCCACCCCGCAATTCAGGCTGCCGTAAAGCCCGGTGCTGACGCCGCCGTTCCTGGTAAAGAAGCCGTGAGCGATATGTTCATCTGATAAAAGATCATCCGTCAGAAAGTCAGCGCCGGACATCTTTAACCTCTCTTCCACCTGTCGTCCTTCTTTTCACCTGCCATGGATGACATTTATTCAAGTATAAAAACCGGCCAGTTCGATAGCGGGATCATGGCATAACCCCAGCACCTTGAACAATACGCCCATCTGGTCGTCGGCGGTAAGGCGCACCATGCCGGATTGCAGTTCCATCACCTGTTGCGGCGTAGCGTTGACCTTGAGTTTATCGAAGCGCATCTGGATACCGAGATGACGCAGGAAAGCGCCTTGCGTAACCGGCCCCTTGACCGGCACCTGCGAAACCCTGGCCATCATGGCGAAATCGACCAGCGCCGTAAGATCGACATTGCCGATATCTTCCAGCACAGGCACAAAGCCATGCTCCTTGACCGCTTGCAGCGTATCGCCCGTTACAGGTTCATCATAACCATAGTCGATCAATAACGCCGCCCCCTTGCAGTCACGGATTTTCAGCGAAAGCTGCGCCATGAAATGAATCGAGGCCGGGGAAATTTCCTTGATCGCCCCTTCGACCGGCGGCAGGTTCAGCGTGGATTCGGTCAGGCCGAATACCAGCTTATCGTCTTCAATCCCGATCACGCGCTCAAACCATTTGCCGTTAAAGGATTGGTATTGACGAACAGGCAGCGCATCCAGCAATTCATTGGCGATAAAAATCAACGGATCATCGGAAAGATCGTCAAGGCTTGCGTGCCATGACACGCCGTAACCTTCCAGCATCTCGCGCTGCAATTCACGCAGGCGCGGGCTGGTTTCCATCAGGTGGATATTCATGGCGTCGTGCAAGCCCTCGGCGGCTTTGGTCGCACGCAATATATCGGCCATTAACGTGCCGCGCCCCGGCCCGCCCTCGACGAGATTGAACGGCCTGGGCTGACCAAGCTTGATCCAGGTATCGGCAATCCACAGCCCGATCAACTCGCCGAACATCTGTGAAATTTCCGGGGCAGTGGTGAAGTCTCCCTCCGCACCGAACGGATCGCGCGTGGCATAATAATGGCTGACCGCCATACCCATGAACGTCTCGACGCTCATCGGGCCGTTCATTTCGATGGACTGGCGGATTTTCTTCTCAAGCGGCGACATGGCGCGCAGGCTCTTTATAACGCGAAGACCAGACGACCAGCGCCACGGAACCGGCGATCATCGGCAGGCATAATACCTGCCCCATCGTGAACATCCCGGCGATATAGCCGATCTGCACGTCCGGCTCGCGGAAGAATTCGACGGTGATGCGCCCCAGCGCGTAACCGGTCAGGAACACCGCCGAGAGGATGCCGGGCCGGTTGCGTATTTTTTCATTATGCGCCAGCAGGATCATGACAATGCTTAAAACCAGCCCTTCCAGTACCGCTTCATAAAGCTGGCTCGGATGACGCGGCGCGGGACCGCCATGCGGAAACACCATGCCCACGGGCGATGCGGTGACTCGGCCATAAAGCTCGCCGTTGATAAAATTGGCGATGCGCCCGAAGAATAGCCCGATAGGGACCGCGCAGCAGATCAGATCCGTCAGGCGCAGCACATATATCTTTTTCGCGATGGCATAGATAATCATCGCGGCGATCATGCCCGCCGCACCGCCATGGAAAGACATGCCACCTTCCCAGATACGGAACATCGCCAGCGGATCGTGCATGTAGGTCGAGAACTGATAAAACAGGATGTATCCGATACGCCCGCCGAGGATGACGCCGACAACCGCCCACGGCAGGAAATCGTCCAGATGTTCGGTCGTAATGCGGCGGTCTTCCTTATCCAGTCCCGCCAGATAAACCACCAGTTTCCAGCCCAGCAGAAATCCCGCCAGATAGGCCAGCGCATACC
>CAKTCH010000073.1 GCA_934538895.1 uncultured Alphaproteobacteria bacterium | reverse complement strand
GTGTCGAATGTGGCGAATGCATTAAAGAGAGAAAATCATGAGAACATCTGCGGCGCGTGTTGAATCGAAATCACAAGGAGTACAAATCATGTCTTATCCTACATTGAAGTTCGCTCACCCGGAAGAGATCGAGATGCTGCGCGAGGAGGTGCGGAAGTTTGTGGCGGCTGAACTGGTGCCGCGTGCCGCGCAGATCGATGAGGAGAATGAGTTCCCTGCCGATATGTGGAAGAAATTCGGTGATATGGGTTTGCTGGGTATGACCGTGTCGGAAGAATTCGGCGGTGTGGGCATGGGGTATCTGGCGCATGTGATTGCGATGGAGGAGATTTCCCGCGCGTCGGCTTCGGTGGCGCTGTCTTATGGGGCGCATTCGAATTTGTGTGTGAACCAGATTAATCGTAACGGCAATGCCGCGCAGAAGAAGAAATATCTACCGAAGCTTATTTCCGGCGAACATGTCGGGGCGCTGGCGATGTCGGAACCGGGGGCGGGCAGTGATGTGGTTTCGATGAAGCTGCGCGCTGACAAAAAGGGTGACCGTTATGTGCTGAACGGCAACAAAATGTGGATCACCAACGGACCGGACGCGGATACGCTGGTCGTCTATGCCAAGACCGATCCGGCGGGCGGTTCAAAAGGGATTACGGCATTTATCGTTGAAAAGGGTTTTAAAGGTTTCACGACAGCGCAAAAGCTAGACAAGCTGGGAATGCGTGGCTCCAATACTTGTGAATTGGTGTTTCAGGATTGCGAAGTGCCGGAAGAAAATGTCCTTGGCGAAGTTGGCAAGGGCGTCAAGGTATTAATGAGTGGTCTTGATTATGAACGTGTGGTTCTCTCGGGCGGTCCGCTTGGTATCATGCAGGCCTGTCTTGATGTGGTCATCCCTTACATACATGACCGCAAGCAATTCGAGCAGCCGATCGGAATGTTCCAGCTGATGCAGGGCAAGGTCGCCGATATGTATACGACGCTTTCCAGTCAGCGCGCTTATGTCTATGCGGTGGCGCAGGCGTGCGACCGGGGCGAAACGACGCGCAAGGACGCTGCCGGGTGCATCCTGATGTCGGCGGAGGCGGCGACGCAGATGGCGTTGCAAGCGATCCAGTGCCTCGGCGGCAACGGTTATATCAATGAATTTCCGACAGGCCGTTTGCTGCGTGACGCCAAACTCTATGAGATTGGCGCCGGTACATCGGAAATTCGCCGGATGCTGATCGGCCGCGAATTGTTCGAGGAAACAAAGTAACATCAGGGGGCAGACTCTTTAAATCCCGCGACTCTCCTTATTATCGTTATTTCCACGAAAGTGGAAATTCAGGGGGTAGTCAGATCGTTCGGAACCCGCGACACTGGACCCCCGGTCAAGCCGGGGATGACAGTTTGTGGAGGGGAGCTGCATTCTAGCGAATAGTCTGCTGGGGTTCATTTGCGGTTTGCGCATTTTCATTCGCGGCTTTTGCGGCGTCGTCGAAATTTTGCAGTAATTCTTCATCCGGGCCTTCTGGATCCAGCCGTGTGTCGTCAGCCATGGGGTTTTCTGGCGGTATGGGCGCGTCGGGCGGTATTTCCATGTCCGTCGGGACGGGGATGATGCCTTTGGCCTCGATCTCTTCATTCACTTTTTCAGCAACTTTTTCCGTCACTTTTTCGGCGACCCGCTCTACCATGGTAGGGACGACCTGCTCTACAATGGCCGCTACGGTGACGGGGTCTACTGTAGCCTGTGCGGCTGGTTGCGCCGGCGCGGACGCTTGCGCAGCGGCGGCAGGAATGCGTTGCAAGGCTTCTGTTACGGCCTTCGCGATAACTTCGCTCTGATCGAGATGCTCATCCTTTTGCAGCTCCGGCGTATCGCGCTTCAGGTGCGGCGGCGCTTTGGCGGCATCCTCGACCATGGCAATAGTTTTATCTCCTACGACCAGCGACACAGTATCCGTTACGGCGGTGCGCATTTTATGAAGCGCTTTGAGGAAACCCGCCGGGTGCTCAATCGCCGGCAGATGAATATCGCCAATAAAACGGCAGTCGAGATTAATATAGGCGTAATTCAGGAAGCGGCCCAGATAGCCCATGTCCATGTGCTCGCCACGGATTTCTTCAATGTCGATTTCCTTTACGTTCACGAACAGCCAGCCGCGTTTATAAATGATGCGGCGGTCCGTCAAGGCTATTTCAGTCGTCAGCACTTTTACCACATACAGCGAACAAATGATGGCGCCGAAGAACAAGGCAAACGGCGTCAGCCATGCCTGTAACGCGAGGATCGGCAGGCCTATGGCCGATGTCGCCGGGATCACGGCGAGCAGATGGTTAAATGCGGCCCCGGCCAGGCGCGCCACGGCCACACAGGCGGCAAACCACAAAATGCCTTGGGCGATATAAATCCAGTGCAGACGGGCGATGCCGATCAGCTTTTCATCGGGGCCGATAACTTTGCGAACATAGGACATAACTCTAATCTCCTTAATTTTCCCGTATGGAAAACGGGTAGGAGTGTTAAAGAGTTCCTGTTTATTGTTATGGCAAGAATTTTCGGATCATGCCGGCGATGTGTCTTTCAAGTCATCAATGGCTTGGCATATAGATCGGGCCGCCGCTGACATAAGCGCCTTTTCCTGCCCCGAGAGTCATGGAGGGGGCGGCAAATGCGAAATTATTTTTTGCGCCGTCAAAGGTGGATACGATGGCGTATTGGGTCTGGCCTTTAAGATCGTTTAGATGCTGTCGTGCGGCGTAATCGTCCTTATTGGCGATGATGAACGGCACGATCACCAAAAAGAGCGTTGTCAGCGAAAACAATTCCTTAAACAGGACGCGAAAAACAGACCCCATAATACTTTCCTATGCTCCCCTAAACGTTCCTTTATTATAGGGGGCAGGCCTTAAGAGCCGTTTAAAAATGGATCAAATCCCGAGTAATTTTATTTCCTGCGCCGCACCAATTCTGGGAGTAGCGGCTGGAAAAAGCCCAGTAAATCCCTTAGGTTAGTAGTGTTCTTTCCAACAAAGAAAACAGGGTAGACAGTATGTCATCAAATGTGGGGGCCGCACTTCGTCAGGTATCGCTCAAGGATAAATTCGAACTGGACGACGGCATAGCTTTTATGTCGGGGATTCAAGCGCTTACGCGCCTGCCGCTAGTGCAGCGCCGCCGCGATATTGCCGCGGGACTAAATACGGCGGGTTTTATTTCCGGTTATCGCGGTTCCCCGCTTGGCGGGTATGACATGTCGCTGGAGCGCGCACGGGAATATCTCGATGAGCTGAACATCAAGTTTATTCCCGGCGTCAACGAAGATCTGGCGGCCACGGCGGTATGGGGTACGCAACAGGTGGGATTCTACCAGAATGCCCATGTCGACGGCGTGTTCGGGATATGGTACGGCAAGGCCCCTGGCGTCGATCGTTCGGGTGACGTGATCCGCCATGCCAATGCCAACGGCACGTCGCCGCTGGGCGGCGTGCTGGCGATTTTCGGCGACGACCATGCTTGCAAGTCATCGACCCTGCCGTGCCAGAGCGACCATGCGCTTTATGCCATGCAGGTGCCGCAACTTTATCCCGCCAGCATTCAGGAATTCGTCGAATACGGCCTGCTGGGGATTGCCATGTCGCGTTATTCCGGTTGCTGGAGCGCGCTGAAGGTCACTTCCGAGACGGTAGAGACGTCCGGGACGGTAGACCTGACGCGTGAAATCCGCCCGATTATCCTGCCCGGCGACGATGAATTCGCTATGCCTCCGGGGGGTGTGAATATTCGCCTGAATGATACGCCACGCGAAATCGATTATCGTCTTCAGAACTTCAAGCTGTTCGCGTGCCACGCTTTCGCGCGTAAGAACAATATCGACCGTGTGGTGTGGGATTCGCCGAAGCCGCGCTTCGGCATTATTACATCGGGTAAATCTTATGGCGATGTACGACAGGCTTTGCTGGAGCTGGGTATTACTGAAGACGTGGCCAAAGATATCGGCTTGCGCCTCTATAAAGTCGGCATGACATGGCCGCTGGAGCCGGTCGGCGTTCAGCAATTCGTCGAGGGTCTGGAAGAGATCCTGATCGTCGAGGAAAAGCGCGAATTTATCGAGTATCAGCTTAAGCAACAGATTTTCAACTGGGACGCGAAGCGCCGCCCGGTGGTGGTGGGAAAATACGATGAACATCGCAATCAGCTGCTGCCGCTGCATAACGACCAGTCCGTAGGGCTGGTGGCGCGTGTGATCGCGCAACGCATCAGCCGTTTCTATCATAATCCGCAGGTCGATCGGGCGCTGACTTTCTACGCCGATTACGAGAAGAAGATGGAAGGTTATATTCCGGCGACGCTGCGCCGCCCTTGGTATTGCTCGGGTTGCCCGCATAACACATCGACCAAAGTGCCGGACGGCAGTTTTGCGATGGTCGGTATCGGTTGCCATTATATGGTGCAGTGGATGGATCGTAATTCCGCGCTGTGCACGCAGATGGGCGGGGAAGGGGTGCCGTGGATCGGCGCTGCGGCGTTTACCGACGTTAAACATATTTTCGCCAATCTCGGCGACGGGACATATTTCCATTCCGGCACGCTGGCCATTCGCGCCGCGGTTGCCGCGAAAGTGAATATCACCTACAAAATTCTTTATAACGATGCAGTCGCCATGACCGGCGGCCAGCAAGTCGACGGCGATATGCCCGTTTATCGCGTAGCGCAACAGGTTATGGCCGAGGGCGTCAGTAAATGCTGGATCGTCAGCGAGAACCCGGAAAATTATACTGATCGCAAGGGTATTCCAGCGGAGGTGCAGGTTTTACATCGCCGCTGGATGGAGAAGGTCCAGCTTGAGGCGCGTGAAACGCCGGGTACGACCGTCATTATTTATGACCAGACCTGCGCCGCGGAGAAGCGCCGCCGCCGCAAGCGCGGCCAGTATCCCGATCCGGCGAAGCGCGTGATAATCAATTCCGCCGTCTGCGAGGGCTGCGGCGACTGCTCCGTGCAGTCGAATTGCGTTTCCGTGCAGCCGCTGGAGACGGAATATGGCCGCAAGCGCCAGATCAATCAGACCGCCTGTAACAAAGATTTTTCCTGCCTTAAAGGTTTTTGCCCGTCTTTCGTGACGATCGAGGGTGGCCGGTTGAAGAAAACCAAAGGCAGCGACGCGGCTGCGATCTTTGCCGCTATCCCGCAACCGCAAGTGCCGACGCTTGAAAACGCGTGGAACGTGATGGTGACGGGGATTGGGGGCACGGGGGTGCTGACCGTAGGCGCGCTGATGGGCATGGCCGCGCACCTTGAAGGCAAGCGTTGTGCCATCCTCGATTCCACGGGGCTGGCGCAAAAGGGCGGGGAAGTGCTTTCCCATGTCCGCCTAGCGCCGACTCAGGATGAATTACGCACCGGCCATATCATTACAGGCGGTACTGACCTGTTGCTGGGCTGCGATATCGTTTCCAGCATTGGCAAAACTTCTTACGAAACGCTTAATCCGGAGCGCACACACGCGATCGTGAATGCGGAGAATACACCCGTTTCATCTTTCGTCCTCGATAACAAAATGGATTTCAGGGATGACGATATCCGTCAGGAATTGCAGGAGGCTGTCAAGGACTGCGTTTATGTCGATGCAACATCCATTACCGGCACCTTGCTGGGCGATGAAATGGGCACCAACATCTTCATGATGGGCTATGCGTGGCAGCGTGGTCTTGTGCCTTTGTCGGAAAGGGCGCTGATGAAAGCCATTGAGATGAATGGCGTGGCGATCGAAGAAAACAGGAAGGCCTTTCATTATGGCCGTCTGGCTGCATACGACCTGGCCCGACTCGATGCGCTGATACAGGAAGTCGCAGGCGGCGTTCTGGAAGAGCCCGTCGCGCAGACATTCGACGAGATCGTCGGTAAACGCATTAAATACCTGACCGATTATCAGGATGCGGCTTATGCCGATCGTTATCGTCTGGCGGTAGAAAAATTCCGCGCTATTGATGGCGATCTTGCGGAAGCCGTAGCCAGAAATTATCACAAGCTGCTGGCTTATAAGGATGAATATGAGGTGGCGCGCCTTTATACGAACGGTGAATTTATCGAGAAAGTGAAGGCCCAGTTTGAAGGTGATTACAAGCTCAAGTTCAATCTGGCCCCGCCGATCATGGAAACTCCCGATCCGGCGACAGGCCGCCCGAGGAAACGTGAGTTCGGGCCGTGGATGATGGCCGCCTTCCGCATACTGGCAAAACTCAAGTTCCTGCGCGGCACGAAATTCGATATTTTCGGCTATCATCATGATCGCAAGGTGGAGCGTGCGCTGATCGCCGAATATGAAGTAACCATGGATCTGGTGCTGGCAAAACTGGGTAATGGCAACCGCGATATTTGTCTTGAGCTTTTGAACCTGCCCGACATGATCCGTGGCTTCGGCCCGGTGAAAGAAGCCAATATCAGGAAGGCCAAAGGCCAAAAACAGGCGTTGCTGGTGAAGCTGAACGGGGCTGCCAGCAACGATAACCCGGAAAAGGCGGCTGCTTAAGGCCGCATATGGCCGAAACAGATTGCTGCCTGCGCGGGAATGGTGCTGGATTATATTATCGCCCTTAAATTTTCCAATGCGTTTTCCAGTACTTCACGTTTCTTCGCAAAGCAAAAGCGGATGAGATTTTGCGGTGGCTGGCCGTTCGAGGGGTGGTAGAACGCGCTCATCGGGACGGCGGTGACTTTGGCGTTTTCGGTAAGCCAGATGCAAAATTCGGTGTCCGTGCCTTTGAATTTGACGCGTTCTGCGATCCTTGTGAAATCTACCGCCAGGAAATATGTGCCGTCGCAGGGTAATACGTTGAAGCCGAGAGCCGCGAGGCCGGGGCCTAATAGCCGGTGCCCTTCATCCATGCCTTGTAACAGTGCGGCAAAATAGCTGTCATCGGCACGCAAACCTTGTGCCACGGCAATCTGGGTCGAGGGATTTACGGTGAAGGTCATATATTGGTGGGCAGCAGTCACGGGCTTTATCAAACCGGCGCATCCTGTTACATAGCCGACTTTCCAGCCTGTCATCGAGAATGTTTTTCCGGCGGAGCCGATGCGCAGGCAACGGTCACGCATTCCCGGGAGGGTCATCAGCGGGGTATGTTTGTGCGGGCTGAAGACCAGATGTTCGTATACCTCGTCGCAGACGGCATAGGCGTCGAATTCTTCCAGCAGGCGTGCGAGCATCTCCAGTTCCGAGCGGTTCAGCACTTTTCCTGCCGGGTTCAACGGTGAATTCAGGATAATGAGTTTGGTTTTATTGCTGAAGGCCATACGCAATTTATCTTCATCCAGCGCCCAATCCGGCGGGGACAGGCGTACGAATTTCGGCACGCCGCCCGCAGCC
>CAKTCH010000072.1 GCA_934538895.1 uncultured Alphaproteobacteria bacterium | reverse complement strand
ACCACAACGGCAGAACTGTAACTTAAATTCTGGACTCTAAATTGGGGGTTGACCATCCCAAAACCATCCCTGCGGAATCGCAACATTATAACTTGAAAACTATTAAAAATGGAGAAGCGCAATCGCTGGCCACGATTCGAGGAGAGGAATTTAATATATATAATATTCAAATGCTGCCCGATGAGCAAATTCTATTAATCTGCCCACGCTCTTATTACAGCTCACCCGATGATTTTGAAAAGAACGGAAGAATTTATTCTCTGGATGGAAAACTAAAAAAGGAAATCTTGCTCGGAGATGGGATTCAAGATGTGCAGGCCACTAAAAGCGGCACGATCTGGACAAGTTTTTTTGATGAAGGTATTTTTGGCAATTACGGGTGGCGCAACCCCATAGGGGCATCCGGGCTTATTGCTTTTGACGTAAATGGAAAGATTCTATATGAATTCGAGCCTGTAAGCGGTTTGGATCATATGGTGGATTGCTATGCCATCAATGTCCCCTCAGATCATGAAACATGGTGCTACTATTACACTGATTTTCCTATTGTTAAAATCAGGGATAGGAAAATCGAGGATTTCTGGCACTCTCCCGTTACGGGCGCTGGTGCATTTTCAATTTATAATGATCTGGTTTTGTTTGTAGGCAGCTATGACAACAAAGCAGAATTTCAGATCGTAAAACTTTTGGAAAACCATAAATCTAAAATCATATGTAAGATTAATCTGACCGACGAGAAAGGGAACCCTTTAGAACCGGAACGTGTCGCCGCACGATCCAGCCACGTTTTGGTTATAAGCGGTACCAGAGTTTATAAAATCGACCTTCAAGACATTGCCGCCCAATTATAGCTTTACCTTGATTGAAGAATAACTGCTGTCTGAATAACAGACAGCAGTAGCAACTCCGGATTCGGCACGGTGAATATGCCCGCATAAGACATTCTACGTCACTGGCAGTTATTATGCCGCCGCTTGCAGCGCCTTGTCATTTGCCTGCGCATCCGCGAGCCCGGTCAGGTCTTCATCTGTTCTGGATTCTTCCTGAAGGCTTTGATCCAGCAGTTTCGCGGCGTCTTTCATGCCCAGGAGAAGCGCCCATCTTTTCAGCGTGCCGTAACGGGTGATCTCATAATGCTCGACGGCCTGCGCGGCGGCGATAAGGCCGGCATCCAGCGCGGCGGTACCTTTGTATTCCTCAAGGATCTCCGCGCCCTCTTCGATAATGCCGTCAATGGACGGGCACGTTTTCCCCTGAGCGCGTTTTCCGATAATATCGAAAATTTCTTCAAGACGCGCGACCTGCTCTTGCGTTTCTTCCATATGCTTTTCAAATGCGGCAGCCAGTTGCGGAGATTGAGCACCCTTCGCCATTTTCGGCAGCGCCTTCAATATTTTCTTTTCAGCATAGTAAATATCGCGAAGCGTATCATGAAAAAGCTCTTCCAGGTTTTTCTCTTTTTTAGAAGTCATTACGGCCCTCCTTGAATCAATTGTGTGTGACCGGACAAACAGCGCTTCATGGCAAAAGTTCCAGCCGCCCCGCTGGCGGGCCTTTGATAAGGCGGGCGCGAAAAATCAGGCTTGTTTGCCTAATATACCCTTCCAGCTGCCGGCAATGAGCTTCGCCACGGTCATCAGGATCAGCGGCGCGGAAAGGCCCGCCGGCACGGCCAGATAGCGCGGAAACCATACGGGATCGAATTTGGCCTTGTAATCGTGCAACCCCTCGAAGTTATAGAATTCCTCGCCTAGATCGTAAATCGCCGTGCCGATTTTATGCCATAACGGCGCCAGCGTATGGCGCTCCAGCCCGGAGAGCGGCGCCATGCCCAGATTGAACCACGTAATATCCGCCTGTTGCGCCCACAGGATCAATTCCACGAACAGGAAATCCATCACCCCCGCCGGGCTTTCTTCCGGGTCGTAGCGCATAAGGTCGATGGAGATTTCCTGCTGCCCTGCCGTCTCCCATAGATTCGCGAAAGCCGTGATCTGGCCGTCCTGATCGCGCACTACCGCCACGCGGGTATGGGAAATATAGTCTTCATCGAAGAAACCGAGAGAGAATCTTTTTTCCTGGGTATTCTTGCGCGTAAGCCATTTGTCGGAAACCGCACGCAGAACCGGCATATGCTGCATGACGTCGGCGCGCTCAAGGATCGAAAAACTGTAGCCGTTCCGTGAAAATTTGTTGCGGGCCTTGCGCAGATTCTCACGATGCCCGCCCTCCAGCGAGAAATCGGAAAGCTTGATCTTGGCCTCCTCGCCGATCTTCAGCAGCGTCAGCCCGAGATCGATCAGGGCGGGAAGTAAATTCTTGCCGGCTTCGTAGAAGACGATGCGCACGCCATGGCGATCCGCTTCCTCGCGAAAGGCCCAGAGCAGCGCGTCGTAGGATTGCGGATTGCCCACCGGGTTACCCATGGCGATCCAGTACTTCGCCGTCTGCGCGAACATGATGAAGGCCTGACGGTCGGAAGACCAGAAAAATTTCTTGTCCCCCAGCAAAGCGAGAAAGCCCTGCACGTCGTCGCCACGGCGCACCAGCGCCGACGCTTCCGCGATCTCCTGGCCGTCCGGCAAAACGTAATGATGCGGCCTGACGACGCGCATCAGGCGCGTAAGCAGATAGGCGGTGGCCACGACCACCATTGCCAGCAACGCCCGCAGGAAACGGGGTGCGTCGGCGTCATAAGCGAAACGCCACCACAGATGATCGCCATAATCGACGTGACGGTAGGCGAAAAACCCGAGCCATGTCGAGCCAAGCACCACCGCCAGCACCATCGCGGCCCAGGCCCATGACAGCGGCATATTGAACAGCGACGACGGGCGGCGGAAATAACCGCGGGCCGGCAACAGCAATGCCAGCATGACGGCAAGAACTGCGGCCTCGTGCCAGTCGAACCCTTTGAGCAGGGAGACGACAATCCCACCCGCCAGCAAAAGAATGCTGCCGTGCCATGCCGCGTCGATGCGCAAATATATGCCGCGCGCCAGAAACAGCAGCATAAGGCCGATCAGGCTGCCCAGAAGATGCGATACCTCCATCACCGGCAGGGGCACGAAATCGCGCAGCCATTGCACGGAATCCGGCATATTGGGCGTGGCCCCGGACAGCAGCAGCACCGCGCCCGACAACAGCAGCAGAAAAGCGAAGAGCTGCGGCATGATGGTATTGAAAATCTTGCTGACGATGCGGCTGCCCTCGCTGATGGCATGGCGGCGCACATGCATTTCATAAGCGAACAACCCGGCCCCCGCCACCAGCAGCGGCAGGAAGAAGTAAATGATCCGGTAAAGCACCAGCGCGCTGACCACCACCAGATGCTGATCTTCGTTGATGGTGCCGCTGAGCAGCCACAGGAACGCGCCCTCAAACACGCCGATGCCGCCCGGCACCTGCGAAAGCAATCCCGCTACCTGCGCCAGTATGTAAATAATGATGAAAGTCTCGAAGCCGAACGGCACCTGCCCCGCGAGGAAAACCCACAGCACCGCCCCGGCCAGTATCAGGTCGAAACAGGCGATCAGCGTCTGCCCGACCCCGGCCAGCGGCGACGGCATGGCGACGGAAACCCCCTTGATGCGCACAGGCTTGCGCCAGAACAGCAAAGCCCCCCAGTAAAGCACCAGAAAGACCGCGCAGGAAACCATCATCACATGGATCATCTGCGGGTTCTCGATGCTCTCGCGCACGCTCTGCGGCAGCAGCAAGGCCCCCGCGAACCCCATGGTCATCACGCCGACGATATAAGTCAGGCCGAGAAAGAGCGATATCTTCAGAATATCCCAGCCCGGCACGCCCCATGTGGTATAGAAGCGGTAACGGATAGATCCGCCCGCCGCCCAGGCATGGCCGGTATTGTTGCTGATGGCATAGCTGATCAGCGACGTCAGCATCACCTTGCGCAGCGGAATATGGCTGTGCCCGGTATAACGCAGCGCCAGCGTGTCGTATCCCGCCAGTATCAGGTAGTTGACCGCCATCAGCGCGATGGAAGCCGCGACCACGAACCACGGCATATCGTAAACGGTGCGGGAAATATCACGCAGATTGTGAACCTGAATCTCGTGATGCACGATCATCAGCGCGACGCCCATCAGGATGAAGGGAATCAGCGTCGTCGCTTTGTGCAGGGTTTCCTTGAGTTTCATAGGCACGGGCATGACCGCCAGTATGCCACCGGAAAAATGGAAAATCAGCCGGAAACTGCGCCCGCCCGCAAAAAACGGAAAAGGCGGCCCCCTGCCGGAAGCCGCCTTGCGCAAATCTCAGGCGCGGCCTTTCCGGACCTTACTCTCCCGTCGTGCCTGACAGGGCGGCGGCATAGTTTTCCGAAACCTTGTTCCAGTTGACGACCGACCACCAGTTTTTCAGATAATCGCCGCGCTTGTTCTGGTAGCGAAGGTAATAGGCATGTTCCCACACATCATTCCCGAGAACCGGAACGCCCTTCACAGGCGCATCGTCCATCAGCGGATTGTCCTGATTGGGTGTGGAGGTGATTTCAAGCTTGCCGTCGCGCACGACCAGCCAGACCCAGCCCGAACCGAAACGCGCCGTACCGGCTTTCTCGAAAGCCGCCTTGAATTCATCCATCGAACCGAAAGCCGAATCGATGGCCTTGGCCAGCACCTCGGACGGTGCGCCCGCCTTGTCCTGCGGCGCCATGATCGTCCAGAAGAACGTATGGTTCCAGTGACCACCCGCATTGTTGCGCACAGCCGGGCTGTATTTGGACACGCTGGCGATAATGTCCTCAAGGCGCGCGTCCTTCAGTGCCGGAGTCGCCGCGATTTCCTTGTTCAGATTATCGACATAGGCCTGATGATGCTTGCCATGATGGATCTTCATGGTTTCCTCGTCAATCGCCGGCTCCAGCGCGTTCGCCGCATAAGGCAGGGCCGCCACGGTGAAAGGCCCCGCCGGTGCCGCCGTACTCTGGGCATCGGCATGATGCGTATAAATAGCCAAGGCCGTAACGGCCATCGTCAGGAAAGCAAGCGTGGTTTTTAACATATCGAATCCTTTGCAAAAGATAGTTCCATGAATCTAGTGTCTGTAAACGGCAAGGCAAACAAAAAGTTCATGCTTACCCCCTGGCCGGAGGCGTCAATAATGCCTGCTGCTGTTCCGGCTGCGCGGGACCATCCAGCCCCGTCGGCAACATTTCCACCTTGCAGGCGAACCCTTTGCCCATCAGGCTGTAACAGCGGTTCCATGCGTCCTCCATTCCCAGCCCCGGCACGACCGCGCGCAGGGAATGAAGTCCCGTCTCCGCCGCCGGATTGCTTTCCGCAAGCGAGGTCAGCAACTGCGCGCCGCGGATCAGCCCGCCATTGAACATCCTGAGCCTGTACCAGACCACGCTCATCAAGGCCCGCGACCGGTATTCACCGAAATTCAACACCAGATTGCCCTTGAGCGCCTTCACGTTCACGTCCGGATTGGCCGCGAGATAAGGCGCATAATCTTCCCCGATCGTCGTGGGTACGTCATGCTCTTTCTCATCCGCTTTCCGCAGCACGATCTTATGTGCATAAATCACCGTGCCTTCGTAACCGAAACGGAGCGTCTGCGGCAATGGCCTGATTAATCTTTGATTCCACGCATCCTTCGCGTCCACCAGCAGCCAGTATTGCCCCGGATGGATTTTCTGGAACAGATAGAAGCCGTCGAACGAGACGTTCGCTGTTTGCACCAGCCTGCCGCTCATATCGTGCAGATGGACGCGCAGGTTCCGGGCCGACCTCTCCTTCCCGTCCTTCACGGCGATATAGACATTGCCGTCCAGCTCGCCGCCGTTATGAACCGGGAATTCAAGCCGCGTGGTATGGCCCGAACGCGGCAGCACCGCTTTCCCTTCCGTCGCCGACACCATCAGCGGATCGAACAGGCTGTATTCGCTCAGCTTTACGTCGGTGAAAGCGTTGTCCGGGATGTCATGGATGAAAGTTTCGCCGTTCTCATCGGTGGCGCCGCTGCGATTGACATGAAGAGCCTCGATTACGGCATCCTGAATCGGCTCATCCCCTTCGGAGAACGTCATGTCGCCGTCCTTATCCAGATAGACGAAACCCGAAAGCCCCCCGCTTTTCGTCAGTTCCCTGCCCGACATGGCCAGTTTCTGCGCATAAGGATCGTAAGCCAGGGAAAAATTGGCCGTGACGAAAGCGCCGAAATCGTTGTCGGAATTATAACTGACGCCGGGCGCGAGCGTGAAATTTTCATGGTTCCAGATAACCCGCGCCTCGCTCTGCGTAAAGTCGAGCTTCGGTTCGTTGCGCACCAAAAGCTGGCCGCGCACGTTCCTTGCCAGCCGGCGGGTAAGATCGAGACTATAGGCGTTGATGCTGTTCTCCGGATCGAGACTATATTCCGTCGAGGCGCGCCACCTCGTCCCCAGCATCGTCCCCATGACGCTCGACTGCCCGCCCAGGCTTTGTTCCGCCTCCAGACTCTCATCCGCGACGATAGGGCGATAATGCGAAAGCCTGTGACTGAAAGCGAGATCCTTTATCCTGTGGCTCCAGGATAGAGAGCTTTCCTGACGCCCATCCCCTTCGGAATTCTCCTCATAGCGCGTATTGAAGGAGTAGCTGCCGAGCGAATAGTCGAAAATCTCCGGGAGGGCGCCCCGGGTCATGAATTCCAGTTCATAGGACGATGGCGTCGAATTGTTGCCGGTAACGCCGTAGTCAGCCGTCGTATAGTTGGCGCCAAAGCGCATATCCTGCCCTAAAAGACGCCGGCGGACGGACGTCGTCCCCAGCAGGGCGCCGTCGACATCGGCTGTCAATCCGCCATTCAGGACGGCACCTTCGATATAAGTGGCGCCGCCGCCATGCATATAGGTCTTTTGCTGTCCGTCCTGCTGGCTGGTATGAAGGCCGCCTTTCACGATCGTATCCTGATTCAGTCTGTGCTCCAGCGTGCCCGCTACGATAGGCGTATATTTATCCTGGGCCTCGGCGCTGTTGCGCGTCCAGAGGACGGTATGAGCGGCATTGATCGAGGCATTATATATGTCGGACGTATCGCTGAAAGCGCGCGGCGTGGAATAGATGGTGAAATCCTCTTCCTCCATCTCCCCCAGCGGGCCGTATTTCAAAATCCTGAATTTATTCTCGCCCGCGGTAAGATATACCTCTTCGAAGCGATACCACCCCTCGGAAGAGACGTTGACATCGATATACTGATCGCCGCGATAAAGCTCCACGTCCCAGCCGGGCGCGACGTCAAGCTCCTCCGCGGCAATGCCGGTCTCCTCCAGCAATTCGCGGCGCACGCTGACCTCGAGATCGACGCGGCCGTCCGTAACATCGCCGGGATCCGGGGTGCCGCTCG
>CAKTCH010000071.1 GCA_934538895.1 uncultured Alphaproteobacteria bacterium | reverse complement strand
CGACTTCACCGTTCTGCTTGCCGGTAACGCGTTTCTCGCTGATCTGCGGGTCCATATGAAAGATTTCATAGGCTTCGAATTTGAGGATCTCGCCCTCGAATTCGCCCAGCGCTACCTGAATGCCACGCATCCCGTTGCCCCTGACGACGGCCTGGACCTGCTTCACGGCCTTTTCAAGGATGTCGTCGGGCACAGGTTCAGGACCCGTGCCGAATGCAGGATTGGCGACGGTCAGCGGTTCATCGGGATTGAAGGGGTTATCGCCCAAATGCGGCCCTCGTTCTTTAGGCGGCCTGCGCCTGTTTCAGGGTACGGGTCAGGAATTCCGCCGTGCGCCGGTTGGCCAGCGCGGCGGCTTGCTCATCATAGTGCTGGCCCTGCCCACGCGCAAAGGCATGATCGACGCCTTCATAAGTATGAAGTGTGACGTGGCTGTTATCCTTGAGGCCATTCCTGATTTTTTCCTGGGCTTCCGGGGAAACGAATTTATCCAGCGCGGCGATGTGCAGCATCAGAGGTTTGCGGATACTCACGCTTTCATTCAGCAGCGCATCGAGGCCGACGCCGTAATAGCTGACGGCGCAATCGACTTGCGTGCGTGCGGCCATGAGATAGGCAAGCTTGCCGCCGAGGCAATAGCCTACGGTGCCTACCATGCCGTTGCTCTGTGCGTGGCCTTTATAGACATGCATGGTAGCGCGTAAATCCTCGATCCCCTTGTCGATATCGAAGCGATTCATGAGATCTAGGGCTTTATCCCACTCGCCCTGCGTTTTATCCGTGAGCTGCACGCCGGGTTCCAGACGCCAGAACAGGTCGGGGCACACGGCGATGTAACCGGCGCGGGCGAACTCATCGCACTTGGCGCGCATCTCGGCATTAACGCCGAAAATTTCCTGAATGAGCACGATCGCAGGTGCAGGCAAGCGGGCGGGCATCGCTACATAGGCTTCGAAGGTGCCGCCGTCTTTGGCGGGGATGGTTTGCAGGGCCATGGCTGGTAATCCTTTTCGCGCTGGCGGACGTTCAAGGGTATCAGGATACGCGGGCGCGGCCAGACTGCAACGATTAATTCAGATATGCAGTGAAAGGGGCGTGTCGTCCCGTTTTTTGCGCGCCTGGGTGGCTGGTACGGCGGCGATGGACGTCGTTTGCGCAGGCTGCAAGGCTTCGGCTATACGGGCGGTAAAGGCGGCGATTATATATTCGCGCGCCGCTTCCCGCGTATATCCGGTACGTACCAACTGGGCACAGGAATTGAAAACCGATAGTTTGCGCACGAGGCCGTTTTGTTTCAGGCTTTCTCCAGTTTCCACGATTTCAAGGATAGCATCGGCACGACCCGCAGCAATCGTGCTTTCGACACCGCCTTTTTGCGCGATCAGACGTGCAGGGCTAACGCCTTGTTTTTCAAGAATTTGCTGCAACAGTGCCGGGTAGGATGTTGCGATACGCATCGAATCGAGATCCTTGATTTTCCGGATATTAATCTCGGGTCTGGCGGCGATCCACATGCTGCAGGCGGCAATGCGGTCCATGGATACGATGCTGCGCGGGCGGCCTGCGGACTCGCTCCGGATCGTCTGGGTTTCGAGAACGGTATCCTGCCCGGCGACGGCGAGGTCGGCAGCGCCGTCTTCCAGCCATTCAAGGGCAGCTTCGCCGCGCAATTCATAGGTTTCGATGTCGGGGAGCTGACCCGCGCGGTCGCGTGTTATGCCGCTGGCCGCGCGGCTGGCCGGTTTGGAGAACGTGAATCCCGCAGCAGCCAGCACGGGGTCGAAGGCTTCACGCAGGCGTTTCTGGCCGGGCAGGATCAGGCGGAAGGGCTGGATACTCATGATAAAAACTACACACCGCTCTATTACGTTATTTGTTGTACTAATATACTACTACATTAATACAATTTAAGTCAAGGCCTTTGTTGACAGGAATTTATGTGGAATTTGCGAATCAGTCCTGCTTTTTCAAGCGGTCTAGAATCAGGCGGTAGCCTTTGAACGTTTCTTTTTCGAGGAAACGTGCGACGCGGCCCACGGTCGTGGTGCTGGCGCCGGTGGCGGCGGAGATATCGCGGTAGGAAGCGTTTCCCCTGGCCAGCATCCGGGCGATCACCCAGCGTTCGGAGAGGGCCTTGCGTTCGGCGGGGGTGCAAAGATCGATCATGAAGCTGCGGCATTCCTCGCGGTTTTGCAGCAGCAGCAGGGCGTCGCAAAGATCGTCGAGATCCTTGCCGTCATGTCCGGCGGGGGTGCGTTTCATGTTCATGTCTGCTGTTCTAGCACGCTCCCGCAAAAGCTGCTACATCTGTTCCCGACTTACCTGAAAACCGGCTCATCAAAGCAGGAGAGCGCCTATGAAAGTGACCGTGAATGTCGATTGCACCCCGGAAGAGGCGCGCGCCTTTATCGGCCTGCCCAATATCGCGCCTTTGCAGGAGCGGATGATGAAAGAGCTGGAGAACCGCATGGCGGAGAACCTACAAAATCTCGATCCGGAAACCTTTATGAAGACCTGGCTGCCGCTGACCATGGAGGGCTGGGGCGAGATGCAGAAAATGTTCTGGAGCCAGATGCAGATGGGCATGGGCGCCCCTGCGGGTTCAGACAAGAAGTAATGTAATCATGGCCGTGGCGGATACGATCTATGCGCTTTCAACCCCGTGGGGCATGTCCGGGGTGGCGGTGGTGCGCGTGTCGGGGCCGGGGGCGATCACGGGGCTGTCGCAACTGACGGGCAGGCCGTCGCTGGCGGCGCGGCAGGCGCAGCTCGTGCGGATTTGCGATCCGGCGGACCGCCATCTGGTCGATCAGGCGCTGGTGCTGGCCTTTCCGGCACCGCACAGTTTTACCGGCGAGGATGTGGTCGAATACCAGATTCACGGCGGCGTGGCCGTCATCAATGACATGCTGCGGGTGCTGTCCGCCCTGCCCGGCTATCGCATGGCGCAACCCGGCGAGTTCACGCGGCGCGGTTTCGAGAACGGCAAGATGGATCTGACCGCGGCGGAGGCTATCGGTGACCTGATCCATGCGGAGACGGAAGCGCAGAAGGCGCAGGCGCTTTCGCAGATGGAAGGCAGCCTTTTAAAGCTTTACGATGAATGGGCGCAGCGCCTGATACGCGCGCTGGCGCATCTGGAAGCCGATCTCGATTTCCCTGACGAAGATTTGCCCGCCGGTGTCGCCCCGGCGGTGACGCCTGTGCTGGAGACGTTTATCAGAGAGATCGACGCGCATCTGAACGATAACCGGCGGGGCGAGCGGCTGCGCGACGGCATTCATGTCGCCGTGATCGGCGCGCCGAACGCGGGCAAATCGTCATTGGTGAACGCGCTGGCGCAGCGCGACGTGGCGATCGTTTCCGAACATGCCGGCACGACCCGTGATATTATAGAGGCGCACCTGAATATCGGCGGCTTTCCGGTGATCCTGTCCGATACGGCGGGTCTGCGTCCGGACCAGATCGGCTCGCAGGGGCAGGACGGTATCGAAGGCGAAGGGATACGCCGTGCGCTGCAACGCGCGGAGAGCGCGGATATTCGCTTGCTGGTTTTCGATGCGTCTTCGTTACCGGCGCTGGACTCGCATACGATGAATCTGGCTAGCGATAATGCGCTCGTTGTTTTTAACAAGGCCGATTGCTATCGGGGTGATATTCCTTCCATCAAAAATCATGTGCCGGTAACGATATCGGTCAGGGACAATGAAGGCATAGACAAGCTGACCGGCGCGCTGCTGAAAATGATCGGGGCGATGATCGGCACGCGCGAAACGCCTTCGCTGACGCGCGAACGCCATCGTACCGCGTTGCAGGAATGCCGCGCATCGCTGGCGCGGGCGTTGCAGGCGCCCTTGCCGGAATTGATGGCGGAGGATGTGCGTCTGGCGCTGCGGGCGCTGGGGCGCATTACAGGCCGGGTCGATGTCGAGGATTTGCTCGACGTTATCTTCCGCGATTTCTGCATCGGGAAATGATCGCGCTTATTGATTTGTGGAATTTTATCCACAGACAGCGTATAAACGCCGCATGATTATAAAATCCCAGACATCCTTTGACGTGATTGTAGTCGGCGGCGGCCATGCCGGGTGCGAGGCGGCGGCGGCGGCGGCGCGTATGGGCGCCAGGACGGCCCTGCTGACTCATAAATTCGAGACGATCGGCGCGATGTCCTGCAACCCTGCCATTGGCGGTCTGGGCAAGGGGCATCTCGTGCGCGAGATCGATGCGCTGGACGGGGTTATGGCGCGGGTTATCGATCAGGCCGGAATTCAGTTCCGGATGCTGAACGCCTCTAAGGGGCCGGCGGTGCGTGGACCCCGGGCGCAGGCCGACCGCAAGCTCTACAGGCAGGCGATGCAGGAAATGCTTTCCGGCTATCCGAACCTGACCATTATCACCGGCGCGGCGGACGATCTGATCTTGAATGTTTCACGTGAAATCGCCGGGCTGCGGACACTGGACGGCCGGGAGTTTTCCTGCCGTGCGGTGGTACTGACCACGGGAACGTTCCTGCGCGGGCTGATCCACCGGGGCGAAGAGCGGATTCCGGCGGGCCGTGTCGGGGAGCTGCCGACTATCGGTTTGGCTGAAACGCTTGAAAAACTGGAATTTCCGCTGGGGCGGCTGAAAACCGGGACGCCTGCCCGCCTCGATGGCCGCACGATCGACTGGAGTCGCTGCGAGGAACAGGCCGGGGATAATCCGCCGCAGCCCTTTTCGTTCCTCAATAGCGAAATCACGGTACCACAGATTCCCTGCTTTATTACCCATACGAGCACGGAGACTCATGAAATCATCCGGGCTAACCTGCACCGCGCGCCGATGTATTCCGGGGCGATTAAAGGCACCGGGCCGCGCTATTGCCCGTCGATCGAGGATAAGGTGGTGCGCTTTGCGGATAAGGAGCGCCACCAGATTTTCCTCGAACCCGAGGGGCTGGACGACGATACGATTTACCCGAATGGCATATCGAACGCCCTGCCGATCGAAGTGCAGGCGGAACTGTTGAAATCGATTCCTGGCCTTGAAAATGTGGCGGTCAAGGAATGGGCCTACGCTATCGAGTATGATTATTGCGACCCGCGCGACCTTAAAAATACGTTGGAATCCCGCCGTTTGCCGGGCCTTTTCCTTGCCGGGCAGATTAACGGCACCACGGGCTATGAAGAGGCGGCGGCGCAGGGGTTGATGGCAGGGCTGAACGCGGCTTTGCTGGCCGAGGGCGCAGGGCGCACCTTTGTTCTGGACCGGGCGGACGCTTATATCGGGGTGCTTATAGACGATCTGATTTCGCGCGGGGCGCCGGAACCTTACCGCATGTTCACCAGCCGTGCCGAATATCGTTTACGCCTGCGTGCAGACAACGCAGACCAGCGTTTAACGGGGCTTGGGATGGGTCTGGGTTGCGTCTCTGTTTCACGTGAAACATCGTGGTTGAGGAAGAGGGGTGATCTGGAAGCGGCCTATGCTCTCGCAAAGGGCCTTTCCGGCACGCCCAATGTTCTGGCTGCGCATGGCGTTCAAGTGAATATGGACGGACAGCGCCGCAGCGCCTTTGACCTGATCGGTTATGCCCATGTGGGCTGGGACGGCGCGGCGCGGGTGTGGCCGGAACTGAATAATCTTCCGCCCGCCGTGATCGAGCAGCTTAAGATTGATGCGCTTTATAGCGGTTATATGGAGCGTCAGGATGTGGATGTGCAGGCCTTCCGCAAGGATGAGGCTTTGGCTTTACCCGATGATATTGATTATGCGGCGATTGGCAGTCTTTCCACTGAAATTCGTATGAAGCTGGATAAAGCGCGGCCAGCCACACTGGGGGCGGCGGCGCGCATTCCCGGGGTGACTCCGGCGGCAATCACCGCCCTGCTCCGCTTCGTCAAGCGCAAGGATTCCCGCAAGCAGGACGTATTCGATGCGGCCTGATGTTTCACGTGAATCATTTGCGCGTGAAACCGGAATTGGGAATGTTTCACATGAATCTTTGGAGAAGCTGGCTCATTATCTGGCGCTGCTGGAGAAATGGCAGCGGGCTATCAATATCGTCAGCCCCTCCACCATCCCGGATGCGTGGCGTCGTCATTTTCTCGATTCCGCCCAACTGGGGCCGCTTTTGGATTTGGGTGAGATACTGGCAACGAGGCAACGCCGTGCGGGCGCTAGTCCGGTTTGCTATGCTGGTGAAGAATCCGCGACGGATAAGGTTGTTTTATTCGATTTTGGCAGCGGCGGCGGGTTTCCGGGGCTGGTGCTGGCGATGCTTTATCCTGAGCAGCTTTCCGTCCATCTGGTGGAATCCGATCAAAAGAAGTGTTCGTTTATGGCAGCTGTTTCACGTGAAACAAATACGCGCGTATCGATTCACAATGTGCGTATCGAAGCGCTGGAGACTGATGCGGTTCCCGATATCATATCGGCGCGGGCTTTGGCCGATCTTAACCTGCTTCTTGACTATGCAACGCCATGGGTGCGGAAGAACCCCGATCTGGTTTTGTTGCTGCCAAAGGGTGAAAAATATACGAACGAACTGCAGAATGAGGGTAATGCACGTTTTGCACAATGTGAAGAGTTTGTGAGTAAAACCGATAAAAACGCCAGAATTCTGCGGATTTCTGGCCTCAAATAGCCTGTGCGTAAAGGATTGAAAATTTTGACTCATTTTCTTGCCGGAACGAGTCGTATTCGATAAAAGTAGAGCCATGACAGAAAATCTTCCCTCCGTACTGAACGTTCCCCGCATTCTGGCGGTTTGTAACCAGAAGGGCGGCGTTGGTAAAACTACGACTGCCGTGAATCTGGCTACGGCTTTAAGCGCTGTCGGCAGACGGGTTTTGCTGGTCGATCTCGATTCGCAGGGCAATGCCACAACGGGTCTGGGGATCAAGCGTTCCAGCATCGTTAAAAGCACATACGATGTGCTGTTTCATGAGGCGCCCATGTCGGAAATCGCCATGGAGACGAAAGTGCCGCGCCTTCATGTCGCGCCCTCTACGATTCACCTTTCGGGGGCTGAAATCGAGCTGGTGACGGTGGATCGCCGGGAGTATCGGCTGCGCGAGATGCTGCGCGTACCGCTGCCTTACGATTATGTCATTATGGATTGTCCTCCGGCACTCAATCTTCTGACGCTGAACGCCCTTGTTGCAGCGGATGCGATCGTTGTCCCGCTTCAGTGTGAGTTTTATGCGCTGGAAGGTCTGGCCCATTTGCTCAAGACCATCGAACGCGTGCGCAAAAGTTTCAATCCAAGTCTGGATATTCACGGTGTCGTTCTGACTATGTACGACAAGCGTAACAAATTGTCCGTCATGGTCGAAGAAGACGTACGGGGTTTTCTGGGCGACAAGGTTTACAAG
>CAKTCH010000070.1 GCA_934538895.1 uncultured Alphaproteobacteria bacterium | reverse complement strand
CACAGGTATGCAAAAGGCCAATGAGATTTCACAATCTTGTAATTTGCAGGCTACACCGCCAGAAATTGCACGGGCGTGGAAAATGGCGATGCAAGAGGTAAAAAAACTTTGCCCTTTAGGTTCCGACACCAATCCATTACCGCCTTCAAAATCTATTGAAGCGAATGAGTGTTGGGCAGAGCAGATAGAGAAGTATGTTACGCCTGTTGAAACGAATATAAAGGCTCTAAACGCGCTTCTGGCAAGTAACCGGCAAATTGCTAAGCAGTATCAGAATGGCAAGCTTGATAGGAGTGCTGCTAACTCGCAAGGGGAAATGGCAGATAAAAAATATACGCTGGATCATATCTCTTTCTATAAACAGGCGCAGTGTAAGAATTCGGCTTTACAGCAATATGTAATGCCGAACTATCCTCATAAAGGCTTGCTCATGTCATTTATGACGCGCCAGTCCGAAGTTGGTTTGGCGATTGATAATGGGCAAATGACTCCTGAAAAAGGGGATATAGAGATACAAAAAGCATGGGCGGCATTCGCCAATAATGAGCAACAGACCATGATGCAGATTCAAGCGCAAAACGCGCAACGCAGCTCGGCAATGATGGCTGCGGGCGCTGATTTGTTAAAGGGGCCGCCGCAGCCACGAATGCAGCATACTAATTGTAGTTTAGGTTTGGATGGGCGCAGTATGAATTGCACAACACATTAATAAGGAAACGATATCATGGCTGATTTGAATAAACTAAATTTTATGGGCTTGACTGATAAGGAGCTTGATCAGCCCATCTATCGGATAATGAAGCAAGAGTATGTTATCCGCCTGTTCACCAAGCAAGAAAACACGCTTAGCCAAATCCATAAGTGGAAAGATAAGTTCGAGGGCTTTCAGCTAGCACTAAGCGGCTTATTGGATGGTGAGTCATCTGGTTCCAGCTTTAAGGATAATTTCGTCTGTCAGTGCTGGACTCGAGAATATTTATCTGATGCCATGTGGGGCATATATGCCAATGACTGCAAACAACGTTTTCTTCGTATCCGTTCCACGCCGCGTAAATTGCTCGCCGCGCTGGTCGATGCCCACCCCAATACGGCGCAAAACACCTGTTTCCTTGGCAAGGTCGCATACCGGAAAGAAGAAGACCTAGAAACATTAATGGGCAAGGCAGGACAGACTCCTATATCAACCGAGAGCTTTGCCCATAGCCTGCTCCTGAAGCGGCACAAATTTAGACACGAGAGCGAAGTGCGGTTGATTTACTTTGGCGACGCAAAAGATTACGAAAACGGCCTATACCACTACGCGGTCGATCCATACGCCATGATCACCCAGATAATGGCTGATCCGAATAGAGATCGAGGCAATAGGTGGACAGAGGACAAAAAAACAATCGAATCTATGACAGGCTTCAAAGGGGAGATTAAAAGATCCAAGGCTTATGATCCACCGGATTACAAACCGCCGATTTTAAAATCTGGCGGGTAGGATTCCTTCTTACTATCACTTACACTTTCTGCACCCATCAACTAGATAATCAACCGATCAACAACTGACTTCCATGAAAAGCTATCTCCTGTAAAATCAAGGGATAGCTCTTCTCGCTCATGTGCAATCCGCCATATATCGCTGCACAAAGTCAGAGAATAACAGAGATGCGGTTTTCTGCCCGTTTCTTGACTCTGGGTAGGCCTGTAATGAAAGCGCTACCTTACCAGCAGAATTATGTTTAAGACTCTCCAGCCGCTCTAAAACGCCTGTAATGACCGTCTCCGGGATTACGCCTTGCATCCCGCGTAACTGCTGATGAAAACCCTCAATAATCCCCCTCTCGGCCTGATTAAGCTGCGCAGCCTTCACTCTGGCTTCATGCCTGTCAGTGACCTTTAGCGAGATAACGATTTCCCTGATGGAAAGTATCTGGTGAAGATGACGGGGAATGGCAGAACGATAATAAAGATTGCCGTTTCTGGAATAAAGATTCCGCTCTAGAGCCTTCATTGCTGTAACACCTGCTGTAAAAAAAGTTAGCGTGAGGTGCTTGTCAGGATGAAAAAGTCTAGGAAAATCAATCTCTCGGAGCGCAGCGGAGGGGAATGGTGCGCGATACTGGGATTGAACCAGTGACCCCTACGATGTCAACATAGTGCTCTACCGCTGAGCTAATCGCGCGTTCCGTATCGAGGGCCTCATAGAAACCAGATTCCGGGGGGTAATTCAAGGCTTTTTAAACGGCGCAGCCGCTTTATGCCGCGAGAAGCTGTTCGACGCGGGTGACCAGGTCCTTGAGGTGGAAGGGTTTGGCCATGACGGTGGGCGGGGGCTGGCCTGCCTCTTGCCGGGCGGATTCGTTCTGTCCGGCTATCTTTTGATCCATGGCGATGGCGGCGAAGCCGGTGATGAACATGATTTTCAGGGCCGGGATGATTTCGTGGGCTTTCTTCGCCAGCTCGATGCCGTCCATGCCCGGCATGACGATATCGGCGAGCAGCAGGTCTATTTCCGTATTTCCTTCTATCGTGCGCAGCGCGGTGACGCCGTCTTCGCACGACTCGACCTTGTGGCCCGCCCGCTCAAGGGCGAGGGCCAGGAACTGACGCATCGAGGCGTCGTCTTCGGCAACGAGGATATGGGCCATGCGGATCTCTTTATAATATATGTGTCTTCCTATGCATGTCATGCCGCTGGATGTCTGCTGGTCCCATCCGGCGGCTTTCCATGCTATACGCGCTCACGGCGCAACCTGTAAATCGTCAGCATATTCACCCCGATATAAAATGCCTCCAGCAGCGTTCCGCCGACCGAGCCGTGCAACATATTATGTACCAGCCACAGCGCCGTCGCCCCCAGAAGCACCACCCGCATCGGCACATGCGTCAGATAAAACATCGCATAGGTGGCCATAATCCCTGAAATAATAGGCAGCACGTCCACCCATATCTCAATCCTGATAAACGCCATCGGCACATAAGCCGCAAAAAACAGCGGCGCCAGCTGCCGTGCTGCCGCGTGTGCCGCCACCACTGAGCGTACCCCGGACAAGCAGGCTGCCGCCATGCCTATATAGGCTCCCAGCAGCCAGAAATGCAGCGCCATTATTAACGATGCCGCCCCGATCAGCACCTTGAGCCGCCCGTCGTGCCTGTTCAGATAGGCCAGCACCCCGCAGGTAAAGCCCAGAAACCCCAGTCCCTGCGCCATCGCCGTGCTTTGGGTCCATATATGCAAATCCATGTATCAGCCTCTGGTTGCCCCAAAAAACCTGCGCTATCGCTGCGTTCGGGTTTTAAACGCAAATAGGGAAGAATTCTATAGCTTTCTTTATATATTTCAATGTGTTCAGCATTGATGTGCGTTCAGGGACTCAAGCAACCGTTCGGTGAAGGCGGGCCAGGTATAGTTTCGGGCGATATGGTCGTGTCTTTCCTGTTTGGTTCCAGGGGCTTGCAGGGTTTTTCTGGCGGCGAGACTTAAATCTTCGTCGATAGCGCCCAGCAGGGGGGCGGTCACGATGTCTTGCGGCCCTGCTACGGGATAGCCAGCGACCGGCAAGCCGCAGGAAAGCGCCTCTATTAGAACGATACCAAACGTGTCGGTTTTAGAGGGGAAGGCGAAAATATCGGCTGTACGGTACCATTTTGCCAGATCCGGACCGACGATTTTTCCGGCGAAGGTCACGGCGGGGTATTTTGCCTGTAATGAGGGGAGGGAGGGGCCGTGGCCGATGACGATTTTAGAGCCTTGCCATTCCATATCGAGGAAGGCTTCGATATTTTTTTCAATGGCGACGCGCCCGACGAACAGGGCGATAGGCCTTTTCATATTCGTGCCTATCACGGGGCCGCCGGGCTGGAAATTTTCCAGCGCCACGCCCCGGGGGATAGCGGCGAGGGGCGCGGTCACGCCCCAGCCTGTTAGCGTGCGGTTGATGGTGGCGGTGGTGGTGATGACCACAGCAGCCGGGTTATGAAATTTTTTGACCAGATTGATTCCATAATTACGGGTGGGCTTGTAAAGGAATTTGAGATGCTTGCCCGCGCGCTTGGCGATGTAGTCGGGGAACATGGTGTGATAGGCGGTGCTGAAGCGGCGCTCATGGCGCAGGCACCATTGACGCGCCGCCCAGCCCAGCGGGCCTTCGGTGGCGATATGGATGCTGTCGGGATGGAAACCGGCGATCAGTTTCCCGAGGCGGCGATAGGGAAATAAAGCCAGTTCGATTTCGGCATAGCCGGGCAACGGCATCCGCAAGGGAAAATCGCAGGGGCTGATAATTTTGACGTCATGGCCGCGTTGTATCAGTTCGGCTTGTAAATGTTCATAAGTGCGGACGACGCCGTTCACTTGCGGATGCCAGGCATCGGTGACAATGACTATCTTCATGGACATAAAGCAGTAACGATTTTACAATGAAAGGACAAGGGCTTCCTGTTCTTGCGCTTTGGTCCTTCATTTTGCGAGCCGCCATGAAAATCTTCCGTTCGAGCGTTCTGGGTCTGGGTCTTGTAAGTGTGTTGCTGGCGGTATCGCACGCGCAGGCGCAGACGAAAGCGCAGGGGCCTGCCTGCGACCTGACGCGCGAGACGATCAGCGTGCTGAGAGCGCCCGTGTATGGCAGCCTGACTTCGTGGGAGGCTTCGTACGGGGCGAAGGGCCAGCATGTGCAGTTCGCGGGCGGCGTCGCCCTGCCGCAACATACGGTGATGGCGTATGCGGGGCGCATCGACCAGCAGACATCGAAAGCGGCAGAGACGGGGCTGCTGGAACTGAACCGCCGGGGCCGGACGATGGTCGAGCGGTTTTACCCGGCCAAGGATGACGAGCAGCCCGTGGCGCTGGCGCAGGTGGAGGACCGTTTCGTCGGCGCCTCGAACATCCGCGTCGGCAAAAACCATGACAGGCATGTGCGCCTGAGTTTTTACGAGCGCGATGGTACGTTCAAAAGCGGGCAGACGATTTCCGACGCGGCTTACGACCTTGAAGCGTTGCGCATCGTTCCGGCTGTCGATGGCGCGGGTTTCGTGGTGCTGATCCACGCGGTCGCGCGCCGTGACAAGACGGATCAGTCGGCGATGCTGATGCGGTTTACCGCCGACGGCAAACAGGTATGGAAACGTTCTTACCGCCCCGGCACCAGCAATAAACTGGCGGGATTAGCGGCCACGGACGATAGCGGCTATATCGCCACGGGCGGCATCATGATGAATGACGGACGCATGGGCGGATGGGTGCTGAAACTTTCCTATGACGGCACGATTCTGTGGCAGCGCACTTATCCGCGCGGGAAATACGCGCTGCTGAACGCCGGTGCGGTATCGCCGAAGAAAACGCCGGACGGGGTTAGTTACTATATCGTGACAGGGGTGGCCACGCCCGCGGATAGCGGCCCGGACGCGGCATGGGTGATGGAACTCGACCCGCACGGCGAACTGTTCTGGCAGCGTTATTTGCGCCGTCCCGATTACAGGTTCGAGGGACAGGATATCAAGCCGCAGAAAGACGGGCGTTTCGTGGTGACCATGAACGCGGCGGTGGACAAGCCGCGTCCCGATTATAACGACCATATCCGCATGGTGACGCTGTCGGCGCGCGGTGCGATCCTGAACGACGAGTCTTTCCTGCGCGGGCTGAAGGCGCGCGTCGCGCAGGTGGCGCAAAGCAGCGGCGGCGATATCGCGCTGACGGCGACCGTGTTGCAGCCGCAGAAGAAGCCGGAAGAGGAATACGGTCCCTATAAGCCTTTGCCGGCAGGACAGCCGCCGGCGGAACCGCCGCCGCTGGAGCAGGGATGGATCGCCGTGGTGCCCGCGCCCGCGGCCTATGACGATCCGTGCGGGCCGGTGCGCAGATGAGGGGCAGAAAATGATTGGTTTTCCAGGCCGATCCCTATATCAAGATGCTCATGAGCGAAACCCTGCAACAATTCAGTTTTACCGTTGTGCCTGAGCAATCGGGCGCGCGCCTGGACAAGTTCCTGGCGGCGCAGGCCACGGCGTTGTCGCGCACGCGGATCAAGAATCTGATGATCGAGGGGCAGGTGCGGCTGAACGGCGCTGTATGCGACAGCCCCGCGCACAAGCTGAAGGAAGGCGATGTGATCGCCGTCAACGTGCCGGAAGCGCGCGACGATACGCCGGTGGCCGAGGATATTCCGCTCGATATCGTTTATGAGGACGATGCGTTGATCGTGATTAACAAGCCCGTGGGGCTGGTGGTGCACGCGGGCGCGGGCCATGCCGACGGTACGCTGGTGAATGCGCTGCTGCATCATTGCGGCGATACGCTTTCGGGCATCGGCGGCGTCAAGCGCCCCGGCATCGTGCATCGCCTCGACAAGGATACGAGCGGACTGATGCTGGTGGCCAAGACCGACAAGGCGCACAAGAAATTATCGGCGCAGCTATCGGATCGCACGCTTCACAGGCGTTACAAGGCGCTGGTGTGGGGCGCGCCCGTGCCGCGGAAAGGCGTGGTCGACGCGCCGATAGGCCGCCATCCCGCAAACCGCCAGAAAATGGCCGTGGTTCATCGCAATGGGCGCGCCGCACGCACGCAATATTTGCTGGCGGAAGAATACGGCCCGGTTTCGCTGGTGGAATGCACGCTGGAGACGGGCCGCACCCATCAGGTGCGGGTGCATATGGCGCATCTGGGGCATCCGCTGCTGGGGGACCCGCTTTACGGGCTGGCGCGCAACGGCCAGACTGCGCGTTTGAAAAAGGGCGGTTTGCCGGCGGCGTCGATCCCGGCGGTGCTGGATTTTCCGCGTCAGGCGCTCCATGCTGCGGAAATCGCCTTCATTCATCCCCTGACGGATGAGGAAATGTGGTTTGAAGCCGCCTTGCCGGACGATATGCAGGAATTAATTTCTGTTATAAATCAAATGGATGGATAACTTATTAGCATAATCTCATGATTATATTTGCATTTACATAAAATTTTAGATATATTTGAAATATAGAGGATGACGTATTGAGTAGGCTCTGCGTGAGGCAGGAACATCAGGCTAAGAGGGACTATAGCTGACAATACTGACGAGGCGCCCAGACAATGATAACGGGGCGGGTTGCCGAAGTCAGGTCAGGAAATGCCTGAGAGTCGATGAGGGCAAGCGGCGGGCAAGCGCGTTAACAAGTTTCAAGTTTCCTAAGTGAATGTTTTTTTGACCGATCTGGTATCTGTTCCCTAAGGCCGCCGCAAGGCGGCCTCTTTCTTTTGCCTGAGGGCCTGTTTTCCCCTATAGTGAAAGCGGAATACGTTGTCGCGTGTTCCGGGGCTTCGAAACCCCTTATGGCAACGGCTGGCATCAGCCGTGACTGATGCTGTCTTTAAACAAGCAGTGTCAGAGATGTCGCTTCTCGGTCAGACCGGGGAGTGGCAGCGTATGTTCAAGGTGCAAGCCTAAAGGCTGTCGCGCCGTTTTTGCTATAGCGGTTTCGAATCCCCGGTCGCCAGAGAATTGTCTTTGGCGACTTTTCCTTGGGGGGTTAGACCATGATGAGAGTGATCGACTGTGAGTATATTGGTGTCAATTCAGAAGGTAAGCATATTGTTACAGAGCAGCTTTATCCTGAAAGCCGCGGGTGGGTTGAGCATGAATT
>CAKTCH010000069.1 GCA_934538895.1 uncultured Alphaproteobacteria bacterium | reverse complement strand
CTTCTTGGTCACAGCGTTCAGCATATCGAGGATTTTGTTCGGCGTCCCCACACCGATCGTATCGCCCAGCGAAATTTCATAGCAGCCCATGTCACGCAGTGCCGCCGGCACTTCGGCAACCTTTGCCGGTTCGACCGCGCCTTCATACGGACACCCGGCCACGCAGGACACATAGCCGCGCACCCTGATATTACGCTCCTGCGCCGCGGCGATCACCGGTTCGAAACGCTCAAGGCTTTCGGCAATCGAGCAATTGATATTTTTCTGGCTGAAACTTTCGGAAGCGGCGGCAAAAACAGCAATTTCAGTTATATCCCCCTCACCCTCCGCGCCTGTCGGCGCTCCTCCCTCTCCCCGGCGGGGAGAGGGCTGGAGTGAGGGAGATATAGCCAAAAAATTTTCCAATCCTTGCATATTGGGAATAAGCACCGGATATACCACGCCCGCTTTACGCGTAATACCTGCCATAACCTCAGCCGCATCACCCATCTGCGGCACCCATTTGGGTGAAACGAACGAAGTCGCTTCAATATACGTCAGTCCCGTTTCCGACAGCCGGTCGATCAGCTCAATCTTGACGGAAGCAGGCAGAGTGACTTTCTCATTCTGCAACCCGTCACGCGGGCCGACTTCAACAATTTTTACAGTCGGAGGAAACATCATGCACTGCCTGCCTGCAGAAGCAGACGCATGTCATGGTGGGGAATTGCGCCACCGTCCATGTAGCCATCCCCGTCAATCTGGAAGCCAAAAGATTCATAGAACGGAATGGCATGATCTTGAGAGCCCAGAATAACAAACTCAATACTGCTGCTTGCACGAACATCAGCTAGAATGGCTTCCATAAGTTTCTTCCCCACCCCTTTGCCGCGCCCCGCTTCCAATACAGCCAGACGCTCAATTTTTGCGCCCTTATCACCATAACGACGCCAACGTCCAGCGCCGATTGCAACATCATTAGCAAGCGCAAGAAAATGGCGAGCTTCATCCTCCTGAGGGTCTATCTCCCGATCCGGCGGAACGCTCTGACCTATTGTGAAGACAATAGTTCGCACTTGAACGCATCGCGCATAATCAAATTTATTTTCTGCTTTTAGAACCTGAACAGACATTAAGCCGCATCCTTCTGCTTGACCTCTACCAGCAACGCACCGTCAGCAACCTGCTGCCCTGCCTTTACCGGCAATTCACCGACCACCCCGGCAAAACCCGCACGGATAGTCATCTCCATTTTCATCGCCTCCATGATCATCAGCGGCTGGTTTTTATCGACGGCGGCCCCCTTTTCCACCAGAACATTGATAATTTTGCCGGGCATCGGCGCGATAATACGTCCTTCGCCCCCCGCTTCATCGCCTGACGCACCGGGCTTATAGAGATGCAACGGCACCACGCGGCCATCGCGGAAGATAGTGATATCATCGCCATCCACCACCATATTGACCTGATCCAGCAGGTTGCGATGGATGCTCGCTTTATCCTTGCCGCACGTCACCTCGAATTCATCGCCTCGGCATGTCACAGAAACTTTTACAACCTCGCCACGGGAAACGAAATCCACCGCACGGGTCAGCGCACTATTCATGCGCCAGTTATCGGTCACGCTCCACGGGTCGTCATCATAATCCCCGGACAGGACATGCGCCGCCGCAATCGCCAGATCCTGAATGTCAGGACGGCCATAATTTGCGGGCAGCAGTTCTTTTTCATGACGCGGAATAAATCCGGTATCAACCTTGCCCTTCACAAAATCTTCGCTCAGGAAGATATTATAAAGGAATTCCTGATTGGTAATCAGGCCCGCGAGCATTGTGCCTTCCAGCGCCGCCTGCATCTCGGCAATTGCTTCTTCGCGGGTATCGGCATGAACGATCAGTTTGGCGATCATGGGATCATAATGAATGCTGACGCTATCGCTCTCTTCAATCCCGGTATCGACGCGCACATCATCCGGCGCCCGGAAACCGGTCACTTTGCCGATCTGCGGCAGGAAGTTATTGGCGGGGTCTTCGGCATATAAACGAACCTCGAACGCATGTCCGTCAATCTCCAGCTCTTCCTGTGTCAGCGGCAGGAACTCGCCAGATGCCACCAGCAATTGCCAATACACAAGGTCTTGCCCTGTAATCATTTCGGTCACGGGATGTTCGACCTGCAAACGCGTATTCATTTCCATGAAATAGAATTCTTTGGTCGTTGAATCCATGATGAATTCAATCGTACCAGCGTTGGTATATTTCAGCGCCTTGACTGCTTTCACCGCCGCTTCACCGAGCGATTGGCGCACCTTATCCGATAATCCGGGTGCAGGCGCTTCTTCCACCACCTTTTGATGGCGGCGTTGCAAACTGCAATCGCGTTCGAACAGATACACGGCATTACCATGCATATCACCGAACACCTGTACCTCGACATGGCGCGGCTTGTTCACATACTTCTCGATCAGCACATGATCATTACCGAACGATGCCGCCGCTTCGCGCTTGCACGAAGCCAGAGCCTCCGTAAATTCCTTGGCATCATCGACACGGCGCATACCCTTGCCGCCGCCACCGGCGACAGCCTTGATAAGAACAGGATAACCGATCTTGTCGGCCTCTTTCTTCAGGAAAGCCGCATCCTGTTTCTCACCCATATAACCCGGCACAATCGGCACACCGGCTTTCTGCATGATTTCCTTGGCCTTGTCTTTCAGACCCATGGCGCGAATGGCTTCGGGTGTTGGCCCTATGAAAGTGATCTTGGCTTTCTTGCAAGCCGCCGCAAAATCTTCATTCTCTGACAGGAAACCATAACCGGGATGAATCGCCTGCGCCCCTGTTCTTTTCGCCGCTTCTATAATCACATCGCCGCGCAAATAGGATTCACGCGAAGCCGCCGGACCAATACGCACCGCTTCATCGGCCATACGCACATGGCGCGCACCCTTGTCGGCATCGGAATACACCGCCACAGTTTTTATGCCCATGGCGCGGGCAGTCGATATGACACGGCAAGCGATTTCACCGCGATTGGCGATCAATATTTTCGTAAACATGCGAACCTCGTTGAACGGACTCCGAGTCTAGCAAAATCCCTGTAGTTTCAAAAGCCCGGAAACCCGTACTATTGCAGTGCAAGAAAGCGCGGAATCCCTTGTTCGTCCGGCGACTTTATGCGCTAATAATCCTCATGAACGCCCTGAAAAGAAAAATCGTTACCAAAGGTTATAACGGCGGCGGCCAGTGGCCCATGACCTGCGCAATCGATTCCCTGCGCGAAGCCCGCCGCGGACTCTGGTATCCCCTCCTGCAGGAACAGGGCCTTTCCTGAATGGCTGCCCCCATATGGCTTCTGCTGGCGCTGGCATCCTCGCTTTTCTCCGCCCTCGGCATGTATATGCACCAGCGCATGGGCGGATCGAACGCCGCCACTGCTGTCTGGCTGAAAATCATCGCCCTGACGGTCGCCGTCCCCGTATTGATCGAGGTCGGCCTGCCGCAAAACCCGCTGTTCTATCTGTTCACGGCGGGAGCCGCGATGATCTGGTGCTTTAACGATCTCGTCTATTTCGAGGCCGTCAGGAACCATGGTGCGGCCTTGCTATCCCGCCTTGGGCCGCTCGGCATCATCCTCGGTTTCATAGCATGGTTCGCTTTGAATCCGGAGTTGCTGCAAAAATATCTGGCTGATAGGCCACGCTTCATAGGCGTCAGCGGCGCCTTGGTGCTGGCCGTCATATGCGCCGCCTTCCTGAAACGCTGCCCCGTCTCGGCGCAGGCCCTCAAAGCGATCTGGCCCATCATCATCGCCGCTGCTCTTGGCATCATTCTGCTGAAAATGGCGGTCGATTACGCACCCGAAAATCAGGGCGTATTCGGCTATGTCGGTTTCGAGGCCGGAATGATGCTGACATTCTACGCCATATATTTTGGTATCAAACGCCGCAATGCTTTCTCTGAAGTTTTCAGCCTTAAAGGCTTTAAAACAGGCGGCATCGTCGGTCTTTTTCTCGTCGCCGCTGTCATCACCCGCGCCTACGCCCACAAAAACGTAGACCACCCCGCCTTCGTCAGCGCGATAGGAATGCTGGATGTGATATGGCTGATATTTCTCACGAAAATCTCGGGCTGGAAAGACGACAGCAATAAAATAGCGGGCCTCGGCATCGTAGCCGCTGCGCTGGTGATCGCGATCTTAAAGCTCGGATAATTACTGCGCCCACTTGGCCTGGCGCCTCTCAAAAAAAGCATTCAGCCCCTCTTTCGCCTCGACCCCGGCACGCGTACGGGCGATGCGCGAAGCGGTGTCGTCGATCAGCTCCGGCGTGATCGGCCGCCCTGTTAGATCAAGACATAAGGACTTGGATGCCTTCATCGCCTGCGGGCCGTTGGCACCCGCGATTTTCAGAATGCCGTCGAGGCGCGCTTTCATATCATCGGCACCGCTAGCAAGTTCATGGATAAAACCGATTTTATGAGCGTGCTCGCCGCTGAAGCGTTCACCTGTCTGGAAATAGCGGCGCGCCTGACGTTCACCCATCGCGCGCAGAACATAAGGAGCAATCGTCGCAGGGATCAACCCCAGCCTGACTTCGGAAAGCGCGAACAGAGCGTCCTTGTCGGCAATGACGATATCGCAGCACGACACCAGCCCCATGCCGCCACCCATGGCCACGCCTTGCACACAGGCAATCGTCAATATCGGGATCGTATAAAGTTTATTCAGCATTCCGGCAAGCACCAGCGCATCGGCCTTGTTCTGTTCTTCCGAAAAATCGGCGGCGCGTTTCATCCAGTTCAGATCGGCCCCCGCCGAGAAAGACTTACCCGCCCCGCGCAGCACCAGGGCATAAACAGACTTCTCTAGCCGCAAGACGTCCAGCTTGCCGCTCAAAGCGGCAATCACATGTTCATCGAACGCATTATGCGTATCCGGGCGATTGAGTGTAATCGTCGCCACGCCATCCGTAACATTCATCAAAACAATATCATCCGCCATAATCACATCCTGAACACGCCGTAACGTGTTTCCTCAATAGGGGCGTTCAGGGAAGCGGAAATCGCCAGCCCCAGCACGCGCCGCGTATCGGCGGGATCAATGACCCCATCATCCCAAAGCCGTGCCGAGGCGTAGTATGGATGGCCCTCGGCGTCATATTGCTCAAGGATCGGCTGCTTGAATGCCGCTTCCTCCTTATCCGGCCATGCCTTGCCTTCGCGTTCAAGGCCCGCACGCTTGACGGTCGCCAGCACGCCCGCCGCCTGCGCACCGCCCATCACGGAAATGCGCGCATTCGGCCACATCCACAAAAAGCGCGGATTGAACGCGCGCCCGCACATGCCGTAATTGCCCGCCCCGAAAGACCCGCCGATAATCACGGTGAATTTCGGCACACGCGCGCAGGATACCGCCGTCACCATCTTCGCACCGTCTTTGGCGATACCGCCATTTTCATATTTCTGCCCGACCATGAATCCTGTGATATTTTGCAGGAACACGAGCGGAATATGGCGCTGATTGCATAACTCGATGAAGTGCGTGCCCTTGAGCGCGCTTTCCGAGAACAATACGCCGTTATTGGCGACGATACCCACGGGCATCCCGTAAATATGCGCAAAACCGCATACCAATGTCGTGCCATACCGTTTCTTGAATTCATCGAACGCGCTGCCATCGACGATACGGGCAATAATCTCCCGCACATCGACAGGCGTTTTCAGATCGGCGGGAACGATGCCATGCAATTCCGCCGGATCGTAAGCGGGTTCCTGCGCCGCTATGCACGCCAGCGGATTATGCTTCTCACGGTTCAGGTTGCCGATAGCCTTGCGCGCCAGTTCCAACGCGTGCCGATCGTTATCGGCCAGGTGATCGGCAACGCCGGAAATGCGTGTGTGAACGTCGCCACCGCCCAGATCCTCCGCCGTAACTTCCTCGCCTGTGGCGGCCTTCACCAAAGGCGGCCCCGCGAGGAAAATCGTCCCCTGCTCCTTCACGATAATGCTCTCATCACTCATCGCCGGAATATAGGCGCCACCGGCGGTACAGGACCCCATCACCACGGCGATCTGCGCAATACCCTGCGCCGACATATTCGCCTGATTGTAAAAGATACGGCCAAAATGGTCGCGGTCGGGGAAAACTTCATCCTGATTGGGCAGGTTCGCGCCGCCGCTATCCACCAGATAAATGCACGGCAGATTATTCTGCGCGGCGATTTCCTGCGCGCGCAGATGCTTCTTCACGGTCAGGGGATAATATGTGCCGCCCTTCACCGTCGCATCGTTGCAAACGATCACGCATTCCTGCCCCGCTACCCTGCCAATGCCGGTAATAATCCCGGCTGCGGGAACGTCGTCATCATAAACATCATGCGCCGCCAGTTGGGAAAACTCGAGAAACGGCGTCCCCGCATCCAGTAAATGATTGATCCGGTCGCGCGGCAGCAATTTCCCGCGCGCCGTATGACGTTCACGCGCCTTGTCGCCGCCGCCTTGTTCAATCTTCGCCACCCGCTCACGCAGATCGGCGATCAGTCCCTCCATCTTCGACCGATTCGCGGCGAATTCCGGGCTGTCTGTATCGAAGACACTGGTCAGGCGGGTCATGGCAACATCCATAAAAATTCAATCGATACGGAAGTCTAGATCATAAAAAAAGCCCCGACAATGCCCCAAAATCCCCCGCTTTACTTCGTGCGCGCGCCGTGTTTTCCTGTCAGTTATGAACAAAACCAAGAAAACCGCTTCCGTATTTCTGCTGGCACTGGCCGCGCTGATTTTCATCGTCGATATGGTGAAACACCCCGAAGGCCCCCTGCCCGCGTTACAGCCCGCCCTGAGCGCGCAGGCCGAGCAGCATTTGCTCTACGGCGACGAACGCGGCGGCGGCCACCTGCACGGCATGGGCAAAGCCTGCAAATCGGAATTCCCCGAAGACTGGGATAAGGACGAAATCATCGCCCACGTCAAAAAAGTGGCCGCCAACGACAACCTCGGCTGGGAAAGACAGAACAACGGCTATTACGTCGCCGAACAGATGGTACAAGATACGCGCGTGCGCGTGGTCCTGAATCAGAACCGCACCAAAATCGTGACGGCCTACCCCACTAATGTGAAACGCAACCCCTGCCCCGCGCCCGCCAACGACAACAACCCCGACTAACCGCCATTGCGGGCGCAGCGAAGAAATAGCGGCCTGACTAGGAAAGCGCAGCCTTCATCTCTTCCAGTTCCAGCCATCGTGTCTCGGCATCATCCAGTTCCTCGCGCGCCTGCCCCAGACGCCGCGACGCATTCTGGAACGTCACCGGATCGCGCGCATAAAGATCGGCGTCGCTCAACGCGTCTTCCAGCGCATTGACCTCGGCTTCCAACGCCCGAATACGCCCCGGCAACTGGTCCAGTTCATATTGCAGTTTATAAGAGAGTCTTTTAACAGGCACCGCCGTTACGGCTTCAACAGGTTTCGCTTTTTCCTGCCTTTGAACGGCAGTTTCCGTTTCAGGCTTGCGCGCGGCCAGATAATCCGAATAGCCACCGATATAACCTTCCACCTGTCCGTTGCCCTCGAACGCCAGAATTTTACTGACCGTCTGATCGAGAAAATCGCGGTCGTGACTGACCACGATCAACGTGCC
>CAKTCH010000068.1 GCA_934538895.1 uncultured Alphaproteobacteria bacterium | reverse complement strand
ATGAGATACGCTCTCAGATCATCGGCGAAGCGGTGCGGATGGCTTTGCGGCCATAACCCCTGTTCTTCCGTATAAAGCTGTATTATCATGCCATTACCATGGAACATGATCCCCCTCCCCCCGCCCTTGAACCCCGTTTCCTGCCGCCCGTGGGCTGGCGCTGGCATGTTTTTACCAATCCGCAGGGACGCAAAATTCGTTTCGGCACCGTGGCGCCGGAAAGCCGCATTCCCGATGCCGTCGTTATCGTGGCGCCGGGGCTGAGCGAATTCGGCGAGAAATATTTTGAACTGGCGCAAGATCTGCTCCAACGCAACCTGAGCCTGTGGGTGATGGACTGGCAGGGCCAGGGTTTATCGGATCGTCATTTAAAGAACGCCCCGCACAAGCGCCATTCCTCCGGTTTCGAAGACGACGTGGAAGATTTCCATTATTTTATCATGGAGTATGTGAAACATTCCGCCGTGCATCCCGATGTGGGGCGGATTCCGCTGGTGCTGCTGGGCCATTCCATGGGCGGACATATCGGCCTGCGCTACCTGCAAACGCATCCGGGGACTTTTGCCTGCGCAGCCTTCAGCGCCCCGATGATGGGCATTCGCGACGTGCGCATGGTTCCCGCCGCTCTGCGTCCTCTCATCATGGGATTGCTCAATGAAGCGATGAGCACCTCTTACGTTTTCGGCGGCGGTGACTGGAAAGAATCGGCGCGCGACAAGCCCGGCCAGAATGTTTTCTCCAGCGATCCGGTGCGCGACGCCGTTCATAACGCCTGGTCGTTGCACGATCCACGCTTGCAAGTCGGCAGCCCGACATTCCGCTGGCTGCATGAAGCCGTGAAATCATGCGGCTTCATGAATCGCGCCGATATATTGAAGGGTATTCAAACACCCATACTGATGGCGCTCGCGGGCAAGGATACCATCGTCGATAACAACGCCATACGCCGTGCCGCGCGCCTGATCCCCCACGCGACGCTGCTGGAGCTGTCTGATGCCCGTCACGAAATATTGATGGAAGCCGATCCGATTCGTAATCGCTTTCTCGCGGCGTTCGAGGAATTGCTGGCGCGCGCATCGGTACGCGGGCAGGTAAAACCGTTCTAGACGGTTGAAAGGCTGGAAAAGTCAGGGCAGAATGTGACCCTAGACAGAGGTTTATCATTATGAAAAAAGCATCCGGTGAAGAATTTGACGTCAAGCGCGTACGCCTGAGCGATCGCATTCTTTATGCGCTGGAACTGGCGATCGAACAGGAAGACGTCAGCATTGCGGAATCGCTCGTGCGTTCGCTGGAACTGGCCATGACGCGCAATACCGGCGGCGGCGAATTCGTCGAGCGCCGCGACTATCCGCCGGAAATCAGGGAAGCACTCGACCGCCTGCGCGAGATTAAAAAGAACGTCACGCAGATCAGGCATTAGTCAGCTTCAGCCACTCTTCTTCCGACAATACGGTTACATTCAGCGCCCGCGCTTTCGCGAGCTTTGAACCGGCGTCTTCTCCCGCGACCACGTAATCCGTTTTCGCCGAAACGGCGCTGGCGACTTTCGCCCCCAGTTTTTCGGCGCGGGCTTTCGCTTCATGACGCCCCAGCGTGGCGAGCGTGCCTGTAAACACCACGGTCTTTCCCGCCACGGGGGAATCGCCCGCTTTCGGGATATCGTAAGGCGTGATCGTGAGCAGCGCCGCCAGATCGTGCAAGACTTCCTGATTGTGCCTCTCGTTAAAGAAAGCGATGACGTCATCGGCGACGCTGGGGCCTATATCCTCGATATTCAGAAGATCGGCGCGGGCGTCGCTGTCTTCGTTCACAGCCGCCTCCATCGCGCTTCGCAAGTCATCAAGCGCCGCGTAATGTCCGGCCAGCTTCTTCGCCGTCGCTTCGCCGACCTGGCGGATGCCCAGCGCATATATAAAGCGCTCGAAACCGATGGTGCGGCGCTCATCAATCGCCTTGAACAGCTTGTCAACGGACTTTTCGCCCCAGCCTTCGCGCGCCTGCAACGGCACTTCCAGTTGCGTATTGATTTCCCCAAGGCGGAAAATATCGCCGGGCGTACGCACGATCCGTTCGTCCCAGAATTCCTGAATGATCTTGTCGCCCAACCCCTCGATATCGAACGCCAGGCGGCTGACGAAATGTTTCAGGCGCTCGACCGCCTGCGCGGCGCAGATCAGGCCACCGGTGCAGCGTACGACGACTTCGCCTTCCTCACGGACAGCATTCGATCCGCAGACCGGGCATTTATCCGGGAATTTATATTTATGCGGGTTGCCTTTGCGCTTATCCAGCAGGACCTCGATCACCTGCGGGATCACGTCGCCCGCGCGCTGGATCATCACATGATCGCCCACGCGGATATCCTTGCGCTCGATCTCATCCGCGTTGTGCAGCGTCGCGTTCGACACCACCACGCCGCCGACGCTGATCGGCTCGAGCCGCGCCACGGGCGTCAGCGCGCCTGTGCGCCCGACCTGGATGTCGATGCCTTTGATAATAGTGACGGCTTTCTCCGCCGGGAATTTATGCGCGATGGCCCAGCGCGGCGCGCGCGAGATAAAACCCAGGCGTTCCTGCCAGTCGATGCGGTTGACCTTATAGACCACGCCGTCGATTTCGTAAGCCAGATCGGGGCGCTGCTTTTCCACGTCACGGTAATAGGCCAGCAACGCCTCAGGCGATTCGCATAGCCGGGCGGGTTCGGCTTCGGCGAAACCGTAAGCAGCGAGTTTCTTGCGGATTCCCCACTGCGTATCGGCAAGCGGCGCGCTGATTTCCCCCAGAGCGTAACCGAAGAAATGCAAGGGACGCGCCGCCGTGATTTTCGAATCAAGCTGGCGTACGCTGCCCGCCGCCGCATTGCGCGGGTTGGCGAAAAGCGGTTTGCCTGCTTCCCGCTGGCGCTCATTTAGTTTTGCGAATGCGTCGCGGCGCATATAAATCTCGCCGCGCACTTCCAGAACAGCGGGAGGATCGCCCTTCAGCATCCGCGGCACATCGGCTATGGTGCGCACGTTCCCGGTGATGTCTTCACCTTCCGCCCCGTCACCCCGCGTGGCGGCCATGACCAGATGGCCGTCTTCATAGCGCAGCGAACAGGAAAGCCCGTCTATTTTCGGCTCGGCCACGAACTCTACGATTTCCGATTCCGGCAGGCTTAAAAATTTGCGCACGCGGTCGATGAAATCATGGACGCCCTGATCCTCGAACGCGTTGGACAGCGAAAGCATCGGCACGGCATGGCGCAATTTTTTAAAACCATCAGCAGGGGCTGCGCCTACCTTAGAAATAGCCGCCTTTGATGCAATCCCTGGATATTCAGATATAATCTGATTCAGACGCTGCTTAAGCTTATCGTAGTCACCGTCCGAGATTACAGGCTGATCCTTTACATGATACAAATGGTCGTGGTAACCAATTTTATGCACCAAGCTATTATATTCAGCTTCGATTTCATCCGGCCAAAAAAGCGATGTTTCTTTATTCATCTACCAAACCTTATTAGCCAGAATGTAAACATAGTGATAGTTCATCAACACAGATCCCCGCTTTCGCGGGGATGCTCATAAAAAGTGATTAACTGCCTGTTTCCAGTAATTTCGCAGCGGCGGCGCGCGCCTCGGCGGTGATTTCGGCGCCGGAAATCATGCGGGCGATTTCCTCGCGGCGGTCGTTCATCGCCTGTAGCGGCAATACCGTCGTTTTTACATCTTTCTGGCCACTCTTCATCACGATGAAATGGACGTTGGCGCGTGCGGCCACTTGCGGGGAATGGGTGACCACCAATATCTGACGGCTATCGGCCAGACGCGCGAGTCGTTCACCCACCGCCGCCGCCGTACCGCCGCCGATACCGCTATCGACTTCATCGAACACCAGCGTTTGCGCGACGCCGACTTCGGCCATGACGACTTTCAGCGCCAGCATGAAGCGCGACATTTCACCGCCCGAAGCGATCCTGTTCAAGGCGCCGGGGCTGGAACCGGGGTTGGTGGCGACAAGGAACTGCACGCCGTCCATGCCATGCGGTCCCCAGTTCCGTTCATCCTGCGTTTGTACGCCTGTTTCGAAACGGGCCTTATCCAGCTTCAGCGGCGGCAATTCCATAGCGACCAGCCTGTCGAGTTTCATGGCAGCGTCTTTGCGTTTCCTGCTAATGATTTTAGCTTCGCTTTCGTAAGCCTTGCGCGCTTCGATCACTTTCTGGCCCCATGCGGCCAGTTGATCGTCCTGCTTGTCGATCATGTTCAGCTCTTCGCGCATTTTACCGGCCAGCGCCGCCAGTTCGTCCGGGCGGCAATGATGCTTGCGAGCCATGCCGCGCAAAGCGTAGAGGCGGTCCTCGATAACCTCCATCGACATATCGCCGTTTTCCAGTTGGCTGATGACGGATTGCACATCGGCGACGGCGGCTTGCAGTTCATCACCCGCGCGGTCGAGCGCCGCCAGCGCCGCTGACATATCAGCGGGCACTTTATCCATGACACGGCCCAGCGTACGCATGGCTTTGCCGACCATCATTTCGGCGCCGGTGTCGCCGCCGATGGCTTCCCACGTTTCCTGCAAACCCTCCAGCACCTGGCCACGGTTTTTGAGGCCCTCGCGCTTAATAAGCAATTGCTCTTCCTCTCCCGCTTCTGGGGCGAGGGCATCAAGTTCCTTGACCGCATGGCGCAGATATTCTTCATCGGCCTTGGCTTTTTCGAGCGCGGCGCGCGCAGCGGCCAATTTTTGCCCGGCATCGCGCCATTCATCCCACAGCTTGCCAATGCGGCGCGCATCGACCCCCGCATAATCATCCAGCAAGGCGCGGTGGGTGCGCGGATCCAGCAGGCCCTGCGTATCGAACTGGCCATGAATTTCAACCAGCATGTCACCCGCCTGTTTCAGCAGGCCGATACTGGCGGGCTGGTCGTTGATGAAGGCGCGGCTGCGTCCATCGGCCCCGACGAGGCGGCGGAGGACGACCATCTCCCCGCTTTCAAAGCCCTGCGCCGCCAGCAGTTCATGAAGCGGATGGCCGGCAGGGCAATCGAAGGCAGCGCTTACCTGCGCCTGATCGGCCCCTTTACGCACGAGGCCGCTATCGGAACGCCCGCCCAGCGCCAGACCCAGCGAATCGAGCAGGATGGACTTACCCGCGCCCGTCTCGCCCGTGAGCGCACAAAATCCGGACGAAAATTCAACCGTCAGTTGATCGACGAGAACGACATTCCGGATATGCAGTGTGCGCAACATGATTGCACCGCCCCGGCCCGTCAGTCATTGCCGGGCTTGAAAATGGAATCAACGGTCTTGTCCACCCAGGAACGATTTTCCATCAGGCGCTGGCGCAATTCCGGCGTCAGCAGCTTGAAGCTGTCTTCATACCAGGGGCTGCCGGGGTAGTTGTGCCCCAGCACGGCGGCCACGCGGGTCGCCTCGCCTTGCAGGCCGAGCGTCATGTAGATTTCGACCAGACGGTGCAGCGCCTCGGGCACATGCGTGGTGGTCTGGTAATTTTTCACGACGGAGAGGAAGCGGTTCATCGCGGCGTTGGTCTGGTTGGCCTTGAGGTAATAGCGGCCGATTTCCATTTCCTTGCCCGCGAGGTGATCGAGGGTCAGGTCGCGTTTCAGATTGGCGTCGCGCGCATAGCGGCTGTCGGGGTAACGGTTGACCAGCGTATCCAGCGATTCGAGCGCGTATCTGGTCATTTCCTGATCGCGCGCGACATCGGTGATCTGTTCGTAATAGCACAGCGCTTTCAGATAGAGCGCGTAATCGGTGTTCGGATGGCCGGGGTGCAGTTCCATGAAACGGTCCAGCGCCAGCACGGCTTCATCATAGCGCGTACGCTTGTAATAGGAAAATGCCGCCATCATCTCGGCCTGCGTCGCCCATTGGGAATAGGGGTGCTGGCGTTCTACCTCCTCGAACAGGCGCGCGGCTTCGTCATACCGCCCTTTGTCGAGGGATTCCGCCGCCTCGTTATACAGCGACTCTACGGGGCGATCGGCCTCAAGCTTTTGCTGCTCCTTGGCGGAACTGCAAGCGGCCAGAAGCATCATGCTGGCGGAGGCGATCAGGAAGCGTGATTTTGTCATGTGTTTCATGTCTGGCAGAATAGCGGTTTCGCGGCATTCTGAAAAGGGGATGGCATGTGCGAATTCCCTAAAGAATCCCCAGTTTTACCCACATTCTGCGTATTTTAATAGTAAGACGAGCGGGTGCGGTGGCGCGGCTGCGCGGCATAGCGGGGGTCTTCGGCCCCTTTATGCCACAATACACGGTCGATCGCGATGGCGTTTACGCCCTTGCAGACGGCCAGGCGCTCGGCGACATAGCCCGTACAAGCCCTGATCTCGATTTCTTCCGGGGAACCGCTGACCAGTTCCCGCCCCGCTTCCAGATGCGTCGCCAGCGCAGGCGTATATTCCAGCAGGCCGTCGGCGCGCATCACGCACGGCACGTCATTGTCGGTCAGTACCGTGACCTGATCGATATCGTTGAATAATATTACGCCTGTATGACGGAACGCGTCATGCAGGTCGGCGGCGGCGCTCTGCGCCCTTTTGAACAGCGGGATTTCCCGCCCGTTGTAAGTGTGTATATCCCGGAACTGCGGCAGATCCGCCAATTGGCGAATGATACGGGAGGCCTGCCCGGCGGCGGCCTTCACGAAGGAAAAGAACGAGCCGTTATAATCGCGGGCGATCAGCCTGCCCATGTCCTGCAAGCCGCTTGTAAAGATGCCCGTCAATTCCGTCCCATAAGGGCCTTGCGGCAGTTCGAATAAAGCGGCGACTTCGGTTTGCGTGATGTGGCTCAGGTAATCGGCGTTGATTCCGCCTTGCTCGAAACGTTTTTTCAGACGCGTCGCCAGCGTGAAATAAATACCGTTATCGACCATGCCCCAGCCCTCGCGGACCAGATGCGGCTGATAGCCGGAGCCGAAGTTGACGGCGTCGAGAGTCAGCACATAAGCCGCCGTGCTTTCCGGCGTGCCGATGAAATGATGGCCCGCATCGAAATTCATGGCGGGATGGCGCAGCGTCAGGCCCTGCGCATAGGCAGGAAACCTGTCTTCATGGATTTTCACATGACGCGCGCGTTCCGCGACAAAGGCAAAACCCGCGCGAATGTCGTCAAAGATCGAACGGCTTATTTCCACTGGGGTCGATATCATGTCCGGCATGAAAGCCGATCATGGGTACAAAAGTCAAGAAATATGGATATGTCAGCACGAATCTGCTTCCCTTCCTCGTGCGTAGCGAAGGGAAGAGATGATTCTACAAATGCATTCCTGTCGGAATTTGGATTTGGCAGGGATTTAAGCTACTGCGACCGCCACAGCTTCACCTTTACCTGCGATATGGCCGATGGCGGCTTCCGGGTCTTCGGCGTAGATATCGACCGGCATCCATGCGCCTTCGGTGGCGAACAGCTGGCGCAGGATCTTGTTGTTGAGGTCGTGGCTGGCGCGGAAGCCTTCGTAAGCGCCGAGGATCGGACCGCCCGCGAGGAACAGGTCGCCGACGGCGTCCAGCAGCTTGTGACGGATGAATTCGTTGTGGAAGCGCAGGCCGCCCTCGTTCATCACGCGGCCTTCGTCAATGACGATGGCGTTATCGAGAGAACCGCCACGGGCAAGCC
>CAKTCH010000067.1 GCA_934538895.1 uncultured Alphaproteobacteria bacterium | reverse complement strand
CCGTCATCCCGCGCGCAGCCGAGGGATCTGACCCGGTTTAAGCTTGATAAGATCCCTCGGCTGCGCGCGGGATGACAAGCTTATGCAAGGACATCACGATCGCCATACGCGTTGTGTTCCAATTTTTATTTTCTGGAATTAATGGACCCTGAACCTAGCTAAATTTCCCTGATTTCGGGAACCCGTTCGGCGGCAGCTTGCCCGCCTGCGCGCGCTCGGCGACCCAGGCCTTGACGTTATCGACCTTGTTCTCGGAGGAGCCGGAACGGTAGGTCAGGCCCGCCTTCAGGTTGAAAGTGCGCGCATCGCCCAGACGGCCATCCTTGAATTTTTGCAGGATCACGCCCTTGCCTTTGGTCATCTCCGGAATTTGCTCCAGCGGGAAAACCAGCATCTTGCGGTTGGTGCCGATGGTGGCGATGTAATTGTGATCGCCGCCGATACGCAGGCAGATTTTAGCTTCCGTCTTTTCATCGACGTTCAATATCTGCTTGCCGTTCTTGGTCTGCGCCAGCACATCCTTCTCCGGCACGATAAAGCCGCGGCCATCTTCCGATGCCAGCAGCAGCCGGCCATCCGGATTATAAACCATCAGCGCTGCCAGATCGGCGTCATTGGGCAGATCGACCATCAGGCGCACCGGCTCGCCGAAGCCGCGGCCCGGCGGCAGTTTGTCACATGAAATCGTATAGAAACGGCCATTGGTGCCGAAGGCAATCAACTTGTCGTTCGTCATCGCTTCGATCACGAAGCGGCCACGGTCGCCATCTTTATAAGCGAAGTCTTTCGGGTTATGCTCATGGCCCTTCATCGCCTTGATCCAGCCCTTGGCCGAACAGATGACGGTGATTGGTTCTTTTTCGGTCAGTGCATCTTCAATCTGTTCAATCGCTACAAGGCTCGGCGCCTTGCCGATTTTCGTACGGCGCGCGCCGAGGGCGGTGTTGGAACCGAAGAGTTCCTTGATCATGCCGATCTGCTTCTTGATTTCTTTCCACTGCTTCGCTTCGGATTTCAGCAGCGCCTGCAAACCGCCGCGCTCTTTAGACAGGTCGTTATGCTCGCGCTTAAGCTCCATCTCCTCGAGCTTGCGCAAGCTGCGCAGGCGCATGTTCAGGATCGCTTCCGCCTGCACTTCGGTCAGGTCGAACGCCTTCATCAATTCCGGTTTCGGCTCATCCGATTCACGGATGATGCGGATAACCTCGTCGATATTCAGATAAACGATCAGGTAACCGGCCAGCACTTCCAGACGGTGCAGCACCTGCTCCAGACGGAAATTAGAACGGCGTACCAGAACTTCCTGACGGTGGTTCAGCCACGCGCGCAGGACTTCCTGAATATTCATGACCTTGGGCACCAGCCCGCCGTCAAGAACGTTCATGTTCATCGCAAAACGAATTTCGAGGTCGCAGTTACGATAGAGCGCTTCCATCAGCAGCTCGGGCGCGACGTTGCGTGTTTTCGGCACCAGCACAAGCCGGATATCCTCGGCGCTTTCATCGCGCACGTCATCCAGCATCGCCAGTTTTTTAGATGTAATCAGCTCGGCGATTTTCTCGATCAGCTTGGATTTCTGCACCTGATAAGGAATTTCGGTGACGATGATGTTCCACGCCCCGGCCTTACCTTCTTCTACTTCCCACTTGGCGCGCAGGCGGAAAGAACCCTTACCTGTTTTATAGGCCTCAAGGATATTTTCCTTCGGCTCGACCAGCGTGCCACCGGTCGGGAAATCAGGTCCCTTGATGATCTTGCAGATCTGCTCAACAGTCGTATCGTCCTGATCGAGCATAAGTTCCATCGCTTCGCACAGTTCAGCGACGTTGTGCGGCGGAATGTTGGTCGCCATACCGACAGCGATACCGGAAGAACCGTTCGCCAGCAGGTTGGGGAAGTTCGCGGGCATAACGATAGGCTCGCTGCCCTCGCCGTCATAAGTCGGGCGAAAATCGACGGCGTTTTCATCGATCCCCTCCATCAGCAGTTCGGCAACTTTGGTCAAACGTGCTTCGGTGTAACGCATCGCCGCCGCGTTATCGCCGTCGATGTTGCCGAAGTTACCCTGCCCGTCGACCAGCGGATAACGCACAGCAAAGTCCTGCGCCAGACGCACCAGCGCATCATAGACGGAGCTATCGCCATGAGGGTGGAACTTACCGATAACGTCACCGACCACACGCGCCGATTTTTTCGGGCTGAGTTCGGGTTTCAATTTCAGCTGATGCATCGCATACAGCAGGCGGCGATGCACAGGCTTCAACCCGTCGCGCACATCCGGCAGCGAGCGGGAAGTAATAGTCGAAAGCGCATAAGACAAATAACGCTCGGACAGGATATCCGTCAGCGGCTGATCGAGAATGGTTTGTTCCACCGGTGCGGCAGGACCGCCTGATTTGCCTTTACGAGCCATGGCTTGGTTTTAGACGATTTATGTAAGAGCGCAAACCTGAAAAGCTGAGATTCCTCCGATTTTCCGCAAAAATCATAGAAAAATTCCAATGCCCATCTCTTGTCATTCCGGGCCTGGGCAAAGAATCTCATCTTCTGCCCAAGAAGAAAGCTCTCATCGCGACGCTCTGTCGGGATGGCAAAAAAGTTCAGGCGGTAATGGCTTCCGCAGGCATGACCAGCCTTGAAAACCGTTCCTGAAACCGCACGCGCGCCTCAGGCAGGCCCTGCGTGTGATGTACGAACGCCCAGTGTTCGAGAAAGTAGGCTGTCATCTGCAAACCCGTCAGCACATCGGTATCGTCGCCGCCGCTGCGTTCGGGGCGCAGGAAATGCGGCAGGGGCAGAAGCTTGTCGAGATAGGGTTGTGCGGCCCCGGCGCTGACGGCACGGCCCGTCCTGGGCGAGATATGCGTGAGGTTCTTGGCATCGCCGCCTGCCGCGCATTTGGTCAGGTCCATACCGAAACCAAGCTCGCGCAGGAACGCCATTTCCCACATCACATAGGTCGGCGCCCAGCTTTCGATTTCCAGCGTCTGCAATAACGCCAGCATCCCGTAAAACAGGCCGCAATGGCTTTCGCGCTCCGGCAAGGCGGCATCGCAAAGCGCGCAGGCGGAAAGCAACGCGCCAAGGCGCAGGGAGTCATCCATCACACTGGCCGCGAGAGCTTCCTGCAATTCAAGTTCGTAGGTGCCCATGCTGTCGGAAACGCGGGTCGCCCATGCGGCGCTGACGAGATTGCCCACTTGCAAAAGACCGCGCACGCGCGTCGAATGCGCCCCACGCACATAGCCGAGATGGCGGCCATGCTGCTCGGTCAGCAACGCGACGACCGCCCCGTTTTCACCATGCGGGCGCACGCTCAAAACGATGCCCTGATCTTTCCAGATTTCCATGAAGCGATTTACAGTCTTTTCAACGAAGAGCCTGACATAAATAAATACAAGGACAGTCCTTATGAGAACGACTATAGCAAATCGCTGTCCGGCATGACAAATTCAGCCTGGCATTATGGAAGAAATTATAAACAGATTTTAAAGCGCGCAGGCCGGACGCAGAAAACCCACCCTGTTCAGTGTCGCAGGAACACCGGACAAAGGGCGGGTCGGTCTTAGTTAGTATCGTTTATAATTTAGGCGCTCTTCCACGTACCAGCCCGAATACGAGAGATACGACGAACAGCACAAGGAAGATGACGAACAATATCTTGGCGATCTCAGCCGAAATAGCGGCAACCCCGCCCAACCCCAGAAAACCGGCAATCAGGGCCAGCACCAAAAATACGAGTGCATAATGAAGCATGACGTTTACTCCTTCTCCGTTGTTTATTCAGGGGACAAACGCCAGAACCTCCATAAAGTTCATGAAAAAAGAGCGGGAAACCCGCTCTCTCGGAAAATTATGCAATCTTTTCGTGCATTTACCAGCTGCGTACGCGGCCTGTATCGATATGGACGAAATCGCTGCGCGGGTAATAGCCGACACCGCCAGCCTGAATGCCCCGGGCAATATCACGCAGACCGCGCGTGGAAACGCCCGCCATACGGAAATCGATCGCCTGCCCCGATAAATGCAGCGAATTGCGTGCCACGCCGCTGCTGGCATTGCGCAGCATATTATTGGTTTTCGGAGAACGGTAACCGGACAGAACCTGCATCGCGCCATTCCTGTTGGTCTTGCGATGCACCATATACAGGATGTCGATCACGCGCGGATCGATCGGAAAAACCTCATCCGTGCGGAAATCGCGCAACACATAGTTAATCTCTTCAAAGGCATCGGGCAGGTATTTGCTGCCGGCACGGTAAGTCCCGGAGAATTTTTCGCCCGTATGGGTATTGGTGAAGTTAATATCGTAAGAACCCGTTTTGGGAAGCTTGACCGCGGCGGCATTCGCTACGGAAGGCAGGAGTACGGAGCCTGCGGCGGCCCATAAACCTGTTTTGAGAATTTCACGGCGGGAGTACCCCTGTTCAGGAGCAAAAAAATTTAAAAGGGACATTGAGGGAACATACCTTGGCTGTTGACGGAGAGAATTTGTCTAGGCGGTCGGAATCTCATCTGGTTGTTATACAGGTAAGAAAGGAATAGAAGGTTTAAGAAGGGAAGTAAAGATATCTATCAATAAATTCTAAAAGGCCGGTTCCGGTTATATATCCATAGTCTAAATTTCCATATTACACATTACCCTTTGAAAATCATGAAAGCGCCAGCCATCACCAAAGCCGCACCGGCAATGCGCAGCGTGGTGACCGGACGCTCAGGCACCAGAAAACCATAATGATCCATGAGGATCGCGAAACTGAGCTGGCCCGCGATAATCAACGCGATCATCAGCCCGGCGCCAAGACGCGGCACCGCAAAAATCGTGGTCACCACAAAGGCCGCCCCCATGACGCCGCCAATCCACATCCAGCCTTGCGTCTGGCCGATATTATCAAACGGCAACGGTTTGCGCGTTACCAGCAGGGCAAGGCCAAGCGCGATCAACCCGCAGAGGAAGGAAAAAAACGCCGCCCAGAGCGGACCGCCCATGATGGAGCCAAGCCGCGCATTGATCGGTGCCTGCATCACGATCATGGCACCACCAGCGAAGGATATGAAAGCGGCGGTGAGAAAAGCAGGCACGAGCATAAGATTAAGGAACTCCGGTTTTGGGATTTTTTTAAATTCTTCCCATATGTTCCGCGCTCCGCGCCGAAAAGGCAATCTTATTATTATTCTGCTCTTATAACCCGTTGACCCGCATATCAGAATTTTTTAGTGGCAGGCCCCGAAATATCGGCGTAGCGCGTCACTACCGACTTAGAGATATCTAATTCACCGGCATCGATCAGCACTTTCAGCAAACGCTGGTCGCGCTTATAGACGTCCTCCCCGTAAACCAGACGCTTTTCGCTATCCAGCCACATCGTCTGGTAAACAATGTAAATCGGGAAAGGAGCACTGGCCATGACTTCAGCCGTGGCGCCTCGTTCAAGGATCCGCTGCATCTTTTCATCTGACCAGCCCTCATTGCGGGACAGGACGAAACGGGCGATATCTTCCGGATGCGACATCCGCACGCAACCGGAACTCAGGGTGCGTTTGCTCTTCTCGAAATATTCCGGCGCGTTGGTATCGTGCAGGTAAATGTCGTAATCGTTCGGCATCAGCACGCGGATACGGCCCAGGGCATTGTTGGCCCCTTGACGCTGCACCATCGTCAGCCGGCTCATGTCGGCGCGCGTCATGCTGGACCAGTCGATTTCCGTACCGTCGATAGTGCGGCGCTCGCTGCCCGTGCCCAGATAAATCTCGATGCCTTTCTGCGACAGATATGTCGGGTCTTCGCGCAGTTTCGGGAGGAAATCCTTCACCTTGATCCCCATGGGCACGTTCCATTTCGGATTGAAGCGTATACCCTGAATCTCGGCCCTGAACGCCTTGGTCTGGCGGTCGGGTTTGCCGACGATCACATCCATTTCATGGGCGATCTCACCTTTATCGACCGCCCACAATCTCTGCGAGGGAATATTGACCAGAATGTAGCGTTCCGGCTTTTTTTCATCCATCCAGCGCAGCCGTTCCATATTGGCGATCACCTGCGCCATCTGCGCGCGCGTATCGCGGTTCAGGAGCGCCAGCGTTTTCGGCCCGATCACGCCGTCCGCATCAAGGCCGTTTTCACGCTGGAAAGTCATGACGGCGGCAGCGGTTTCATCATCGTAATAGTTTTCAGGGCCGCGCCTGGAATCATGGGTCACGCCCAGCCGCGTACGTAACGCCGCCACATCGGCGCTGCGATCCCCCGGATAAAATGTCTTGCCGCCCAGACGGATCGGCAGGATGGAATCATGCTGGCTACTTTCCCGGCTGAGCCGGATCAGCTCCTCGCGCAGGCGGTTGTAGAAAACGCCCTTAGGCGCCAGATCCTCAAGCACGCGCTTCGGATTCTCGGTATTGCCGATACGCGTCAGGATTTCGTTATAAGCCAGCGGCTGACGCCAGTATTTCGCGCTTTCGTTGGCTGCTGCCGCGTTCACGCGCATTCCGCTCATATCGCGGCCATAGCGGCCTGCGGCATCGGTCATCAGCAATTCAAGACGGTCTTCATCGCGATTGCCATCCGCCAGCAGTGCCGAAAGCTCTTTCACATGATATTTGTCGGGATTGAGCCCCTGCGTCCATGAATCCTGCAACAGCGCCACAACGGCGCGCGCCTTCTCCAGATTGCGGCGTGAATCGGTCCAGTATGGTTTATGGCTCCTTGCTTCATAGAAAGCCTTGATAGCGGCACCATCGGATGAAAGCTTTTCGCCGCCGACGGTGCCTTGCGCCACCGCTTCACGATAAGCGGCCTGATGAACCATGGACTTGCCGAACAGGAAATGCTGTGCGGGCACAGACAACCCCATCTGCATCTGCATTTGCGCCTGCGCCATGCCCGTATAGCCGAAAGCCGTGCATACGATACCGGCGGAAACGGCTGCCAGGAGGAACGCCTTGATCCCCTTTTGCAAGGAAGCGGGATTCTGAGTCTGATTCTTGCTATTTTCCAGCCGTGACATGGAAATTTTCCCCCTAGAAATCTGCTAGGTTAATTGTCGCGCGAAAAAATTAAGAGTTAATTAGCAGCGGGAAAATCACGCAAAGGCATGATGAATAATGATTTTCATCCGTATTATCCATCATTGCTTAACAAAACGATAACGTATCCCGCCGTATATTACCCGCTGGCAGCGCAGAAATCCCTGTTACATTCAACTCGTCGTTCTGTAAGAAAAATGAAGCCGGGAGCGCATTGGTTCCTGAACGGAAGGGATTACGAGCCAGCCTTCTCGTCCTGATCGAACAGGATTTTGTTCAGTTCCTCGCGAAAACGCGAAGCATCGGCAATAAAGGGAACGACCGTTACGCGGCTGCCCGTCCCGGTGATAACGACGCTGGCATAGCCGAGAATCTGGCCGATGATAGTGCGGGAAAGCTCCACGCTCTCCAGCTTCGTGTAACGGAACTGGATCGTGTCGAGATTGATGATGCCGTGCCGGATGATGATACGCTTGTCCGTGGCCGCCAGCAGCAGGAAATAGCGCGTCAGGTACGCGATCGATAGCATCAGAATGCTGACGAACATAAAAAACAGACCCAGGTTGAAAAGCGCCCCGGAAAACAGCAGGATGACCGCAAATATCAGAACGGCGAACCCTTTCCAGTAGATACCGGCGCTGATC
>CAKTCH010000066.1 GCA_934538895.1 uncultured Alphaproteobacteria bacterium | reverse complement strand
GTGCAGAGCTGAGATTATACCCATGAACCTGATCCGGATAATACCGGCGTAGGAAGACTGTCGAAAGGCCCCGCGTCTCTGAGAGATCGCGGGGCCGCTTTATTATACGTGACAATTTAAAATAGCGGTGCTTATTTCTTCTTGCCGTATTTATTGGCGATGTAGCGCGTTAGCAGCAATATACCGGCAACGACGAAGAAATATTGCCAGTCATGGCCAAAACGCTCATGCAACAGGGGATAGCCCGCCGCCAGCAGCAATACAGCGATCAGATATATAAAAGCCTTGTGCATTTTAAAGCGCCTTTTCCAGTGCGGGGAGGATTTGGAACAAATCGCCGACAAGGCCGTAATCCGCCACCTGGAAGATCGGGGCTTCTTCGTCCTTGTTGATGGCGACGATCACTTTCGAGTCTTTCATCCCCGCAAGGTGCTGGATCGCGCCGGAAATGCCGACGGCGATATATAGCTGGGGCGCGACGATTTTGCCGGTCTGGCCGACCTGATAATCGTTCGGTACATAGCCGGCATCGACGGCGGCACGGGAAGCGCCGACGGCGGCGCCCAGCTTGTCGGCGACCGGATCGATATATTTGTGGAAATTCTCGCCGTTCCCGAGGCCGCGCCCGCCGGAGATGATGATCTTCGCCGTTTGCAGGTCGGGGCGCGCGCTCTTGGTCAGTTCCTGACCGACAAAGCTGGTCAGGCCGGTTTCGATACCGCCGTTACGCGCTTCCACGGGTGCGCTGCCGCCTGCGCTCGCCGCATCGAACGCCGTCGGGCGTACGGTCAGAATAACAGGGGCGCCGGTTGCCTGCACGGTAGCCAGCGCATTGCCCGCGTAAATCGGGCGCACGAACGTATCGGCGGATTCGACCGCGACGATATCCGAGATTTGCACGGCATCGAGCAGGGCCGCCACGCGCGGCATGACGTTCTTGCCGAAGAAAGACGCAGGCGCGACGATATGGGCATAAGATTTTCCGACATGCGCGATCAGATCGCCCATATTCTCAGCCAAAGCATGAGCATAGGCCGCATCGTCGGCGTGGATAACCTTGGACACACCGGTGACCTTTGCCGCCTCATCGGTGACGGCCTGACAGTTATGGCCCGCCACCAGCACAGTGATATCGCCGCCCAGCTTCGCGGCGGCGGTAACGGTGTTCAGCGTGGCGGGGTTCAGGGTCTGATTATTATGTTCGGCAACGACGAGAACGGACATTACAGCACCTTTGCTTCTGTTTTCAGTTTATCGACGAGCGCGGCGACGTCGGCGACTTTTTGGCCGGCCTGACGTTTCGGCGGCTCGGTCACCTTCAGCGTTTTATAGCGGGGGGCGATATCGACACCCAATGTTTCCGGCGTCAGTGTTTCCATCGGCTTGCTTTTGGCCTTCATGATGTTGGGCAGGGAGGCATAGCGCGGTTCGTTCAGGCGCAGATCGGTCGTGACAACGGCGGGCAGCTTGACCTTCAGCGTTTCAAGGCCGCCGTCGATCTCGCGTGTGACGGTAGCTTCGCCGTCGCCCAGTTCGATCTGGGAGGCGAAGGTCGCCTGCGCCCAGCCTTTGAGCGCCGCGACCATCTGACCGGTCTGGTTATGCTCGCCGTCGATGCCTTGCTTGCCCATCAGCACGAGGCCGGGCTGTTCCTTGTCGGCGACGGCCTTAAGCAATTTGGCAACGGCCAGCGGTTGCAGTTCGGCGTCGGTCTGGATCAGGATCGCGCGGTCGGCTCCCATGGCGAGGGCGGTGCGCAGCGTTTCCTGACATGGCATAGGCCCGGCGGACACGACGACGATTTCGGTCGCCTTCCCGGCTTCCTTCAGGCGCACGGCTTCCTCCACCGCGATTTCGCAGAAGGGGTTCATCGACATTTTGACATTGGCGGTTTCGACGCCCGACTGGTCGGCCTTGACCCGGACAGTGACATAGGCGTCAATAACGCGTTTGACGGCAACGAGGATTTTCATCTGTGATGTATACCCCTAAGAGTGGAAGGTGATTTATGTACCTGATACAATAGGATATTCTTCGTAATCCGCGCAAGGCGGTATCGAAGGTAAAAACATAATATCCATAAATTAAGACTTCCCTAATGCGCGCGGCCTTATTATCATTCCGCGAGGCTGGTCCCGGGAGTTTCATTTAAGGCGCAATTGCGGGGAAATCGATTATGAACAATGATGCCGCGCAGAGCCCTGCCAGCGACCGGGAAGCCAAACGAATCAAGGCCAGTCTTGATTTGCAGAAGAAGGTCGGCACCGGCGCGATCGATGAAAAAAAGATCGAAAGGGCGCAGGAAGTCATCAAGAACAATAATGTTGATTTCGCCCCTGTCGCCAAGCCGCATCTCGACCAGTTAAGCAAGGCGATCAAGGCCAGTCTGGGCCTGAAAAACCCGGAGAACGAGAAAGAGATTCTCGAAAGCTACATGACGCCGATCATGAACATCAAGGCCAATGCCGCCACGTTTAATTACGCGCTGATCGGCGGGCTGGCGGGCACGGTGCTGACATTCCTGGAAGACGTCAAGAAATATGACAGGAAAGTCGTGCAGATCGTCGATCTGCTATACAAGACCATCCTGCTGATACTGGCGCGTAAAATGTCCGGCGACGGCGGCCCGGAAGGGCGCGCGTTGCAAGGCGCCTTTCAGGATGTCTGTCTGAGGACGATGAAAAAAATCCATCCCTGAATATCAATCGTTAAGCGCTGCGCTCCAGCGTTTCATGAAATGCCGGTCTTGCTGCAGAAGCCCCGCGATGAAGCGTGCGCCGTTGCGTGTCAGATGCGCCCCGTCATGGCTGATGGCGTGACCGTCAGGCGTGGTGACAGGGCAGGTTCGTCCCGGCCCGCAAATAAGACGATGAAAATCTATATAGGCTTCGGAGCCGCCCATAAGTTTTTCGGCAAGCGCGATATCGGTAAAATGGGATTCGTTGCTCAGGGGTTTTTTCAGCGCATACGTTTCTTCGATGCTCCCGAGGGATAGAATGTCCTGCCTGCTCATGCCGGGAAACGATTTGCGGCCGAAAATGATGACGGGCGCTGCCGTGCGCGCTTTGATATCCCGGTAAAGCACCGGCAGCGTGGATGTGGTAAACGCATCCCAGGACGCCGTGACGATAATGATATCCGCGCTTTTTATGAGCGGATCGAGCGCGGCATCGCCGACACGCAGCGTATCGCGGCAATCATGAATATCTGCCGCCGCTATATGCTGCTGATAGGGTGCGCTTGCGGGAACGTTCTGGCATCGGGCAGGTATGTAATGCGTGGCGACATTCATATCGTCCATGAAACCTCCCTCACGCATCACATTGAAGAGGTCCTGCAAAAAACTGTCGCCCATGATCAGCAACCGCTTTTTCCCCTCGCTATCCGCAAAGCGCAGGGTGCGGTGCTTATCATATTCGGAAATCACGTACGTGGCGTAGGGTGGGGCATCCTTCTCGTCCAGTCCCATATAGGCGACCTGCCAGCTTGGGAACCGGCCCCACAGGCCATTATGCAGGTACGCATAGGCCGTAAGGGAAGATATGACTGTCAGAGCCAGCGCCAGAGCGGCTACTACGGTCCGCGTCGGGACGATATTGAAATCCCGCGTTGGCTTCTCGATCAGGAAATATGTGGCCGTTATGGCGCGGCAGGTATTTCAGCAGAACCAGAAGTATGAAAGGGTAGAAAATATAAAACTGCTCTTCCACCGAAAGCGACCATGTATGCAGGAAAGGCTTGAGCGCCGCCTGCGCCGTCCAGTAATTATCTTCCTGCCAGAACCAGATATTCGATACGAACGTCAGCGACGACAGGACCGATCCGGCGAAATCCCGGACATCCTGCGGCATCATGTAATACCAGGCGAAGGGCAGGCTCGCCAGCATCACGGTAAAGAGTATCGGCAGGATGCGGCGCATCCGCCTTATATAAAAATCTTTCAGGCTGAAGCTGTTCTGGCCGAAGGCGCGCAGCAGGATCGAACTGATCAGATAGCCGGATATGACGAAGAAAATATCCACCCCGATGAAGCCGCCCGGCAGGATATTCCGTCCGTCCAGCATGAAATGGGCGTGGTAAACGATGACCGCCATGACGGCTATGGCGCGCAGGCCATCGATCTCGGGGCGGTATTTCAACGACATGGATTGCCCGTGCTGCGGAATAAACTATGAAAATGGCGTCCCCGGGAGGTCTCGAACCTCCGGCCTGCGGTTTAGGAAACCGCCGCTCTATCCAGCTGAGCTACGGGGACTTATGCCAGATATTCCATAGACATACAGCCAGCTTGCTGAATCTGCAATGGTTTAGCAAGCGATTGTGCTATAATAAACGCTTGATCGGTCAGCCGGAAATATCGCGGGAGAGGGATAAATGCCTTTTGCAGGACATTTGCTGAAGACATGTGTGGCGCTGGCGGCGCTGTCGCTGCCCACGGGTATCGCGTACGCCCAGACGGCAGCCGGTAACCCCTCGCCAGCCGTCCGGGAAAGCGCGGCGGCGGTGGCTGCATCGCCTGCCATCCGCGTCTATGACGACGCGATTAGCGCGTGCTTTACAGAGGTGACGAACGTCGACCTGCTGGAGGCTGCCCGCACGAAAAATAAAACGGCGCTGAACATGAATGAAAAGATACTGTCTCGTATCCAGGATTGTATGCGCGGTAAAGGCATTCCCACGGATTTCGATGCGGCAGGCGAACTCAAGGACGGCCAGACCGTCGCAGAACGTGCGGAATTACAAGCCATTCAGGATGCCCTTGATAGCGGTGCCATGCCTGTGCCAGCCCCCGCGCCAGCACCTGCACCCGTCCCCGTGCCGTCTGCTCCCGCACCGGCGCAAGTGACGGCGCCGCCGCCTGTGGCCGTACCACCCACGCCCACGCCCACGCCCATGCCCACGCCTGCGCCGGAGCTGCCTAAGACCGATACAGGCAGCGGGGAAGGCGGCAGTTCTGCGAAAACGCCGCGCCCGGTGCGCCAATATTGGGTTAAGCCCGAATAATTAAAGGGCGCTATGAGGGGAAACCGGCAGGGGTTTTGTATGCCTGCTATGGTTTTCGCCGATTTATGTGTTAAGATGACTCCACGGATCATCCATGGAACGGGAATCGCTGTTTATGAAGAAAATCTCTGCACGCTTTCTTTTGCTCTCGTGTTTTGTCGCCCCGGCCTTTGCCTTGCCGGTACAGGCGCAGCAAACGCAACAATCGTTTACCATGCAGACAACCGTTGTACAGCCGAATGCCAACAACAACTCGTCCGGGAGTTCTTCCGGTTCGTCTGGCTCGGCATCGCAGCAGCCGACGCAACCCGCTTCTCCTGCTTTACCGCCTACGGCACCCACTATCGCCGGTGCCATGGCGCAACAGCAGCAACAATCAGTGACCATGCGCTATAACAAAAAAGAAATGGAAAGCATGTTCTATGGCGTGGAGATTCCATCACGCCTGTTCAATAATGTGCCGTCCGATTGGTGAATGTGCGCAAGTGAAAGAAACCATGAAAAAAGGCCGCTGACAGCGGCCTTTGATTTTATGTATGCACACGCCTCAGCGCACATACAGATGGACTTCATTCGTGCTTGCTTCCGCGCTTGGGCTGTAAGACAGATCGACGCGATCCATCGTCAGCCCCATCTCGGTAAGGGAACGCAGGACGCGTTCGGCATTGCGGCGTGCACGCGTGCTTTCTATCGCGACGGAAGCGGCATTACCGTTATTCGGATGAACCGCCACCAGTTCGAAACGTGCGTTCGGATAACGGGCCAGGGCTTCGTTCACGGCCAGATACATCGGCTGTTCATAGGAAACATCGGCACGATCAAAACGGATTTTTACCAGCGGACGCGGGCCGCCTGGAATGCCCGCCGTCTGCGGCGCTACGGGAGCAGGCGCATAGGATGCCGGCGTGGCGCTCATACCTGTCGGCGTGCCGTCGAAGTTCGCCATTTTTGCGCTGGAGAAGGGGCGCGTCGAAAGGCTTTTACCCAGCAGGTCGCCGGTTGTGACGGCCAGCGACAGGGTTCTCAGGTTCTCGCGCTCGGTGCTGAGATAGGAAGCCGTGCGCGTGATGTCGTCGTTTACGTTATCGAGCATCCGGTCGATAACTACAACAGTGTTGTTGATCGAATCTTCCATTTGCGCGAGACGGACATGATCCTCTTCCACTGCGCCGGACAGGCCGTACGTGGCGCGCGCCGATTCCAGCAGGAAGGAAGACATGGAGGCTGTCTGAGAAATTTCCATCGCTAGATCATTCAACTGCGCGACGTTGCCCGCCAGCGTCTCCAGGCTGGAACGCGCCTCGGTCAGGCGGCCCACAAGGCGCGGGTTGCCGGGGGTCGTGCCGGATTGCAGTTGCGTGCTGATGGTAGCGATCGCGGCGTAATAATTGGCGGATTTGCCCTGACCGTCTTTCTCAAGCGCAACAAGACGCTCGGAAAGTTGCGATACGCGCCCCTGCAGATTGAACAGCTCGTTGCGAAGATCGTCGACCTTGCGGCCCACGACGGTAACTTCTCTCGCATTAAAATAATTGCCGCCGGAAATCTCGGCGGCATCTATATTGCGCGCGCGCGCCGGTTTGCTGTAAACGCGGCTTTGCAGATCGGCGGGCAAGGGTTCGTTCGTGATAATAAGCGGCGGACGGTCGCCTGCGCGGGCATAGGCCGGCGCGCCATCAAAAAGAACAGCCACTGATACAGCGCCCATCAGGGCAAACGCGCCGGAGCGCAAGAGAATGTTTTTCATAGACGCATTCTTCATGAATTGTGTTTCAACCCCATAACCATCGGAATTAGAAACCATTATTGAAAGAGCGGCCCGCCGTCAAGGACGTAAACCTACCGTAGGGAAGCCTATAGGCTGAATCTGCCAAGTTCAAGCGGCAAAAGGCTCTTTTACCTGTGAAATCAAAACCTATCCACAGGGCCAGAAACCGCCGGGCGCGCACCCGGAGCGGAGGGTCGGCCCACCGGAAAACCCTTGAAGAGAAAGGGCTTGCATTCCGGAAAGGCTTCACCTATGTTGCCTCTCGCCCGCGCCCACAGCGGCCCGGCAAAAGCGCCCGTAGCTCAACTGGATAGAGCACCTGACTACGGATCAGGAGGTTTGAGGTTCGAATCCTCACGGGCGCGCCATTTCATCTCTTTGAAATCAAACAATAACTTGAAAGGCTTCCGGCTTTGTCATCGTGGGGCGTTAGACTTTATATAAGAATAACCAGCAGATAGTAATTTTAAAGGGTTTTTGAAAACTTTTGGAAATTGATGACCATGGATTACAAATTACTAATTTATAGCAACGCTAATGATATTAATCCAATAGATGATAATGTGGATGTCGAAATCAAACTAGATAATGGGGAAACTTATGTCGCTACTTTTTTTACGCTAGAGAATATCAAAAAAATATTTAACAGATACGAAATTACTGGGGAGTGTGCAAACGGACTTTACTTGTGGTCAGAAAATATGATCTTTATTGAAAATTTATCGGAAGAAATTGTTAGAAAATCGATAGATGATTTAATAGAGTCCGGCGAAGTATATACTGCCTTTAAAAAAATAAATACTTAATATGTTAGGGTGGATCAGTTAATGACTGGCTTGGATAAATTGTTATCAAACGCAAGCCCGTCTCTTAGGTCGTGTGGACAAAAGATTTGATCCATATTTTTATGGCGGCCAAACATAGGAAAGCAAAGAATGAGGCTGTGGT
>CAKTCH010000065.1 GCA_934538895.1 uncultured Alphaproteobacteria bacterium | reverse complement strand
GCCTTTATGCAGGATAAACCCGCGCGCGGTTTCAACCGGGCCGCCGCTCATCACCGGAATGTCCGGCCTTTGCGGAGTAGTGTCGTCGATATGAAGCTGCGCCAGCAATTCCACCAGATCGACGCCCGGCAATATATGATTGATGACCAGTCCCATCGCGCCGTTTACGTCGTGCGCGCAAACGAATATGACCGCCTTGTGAAAACGCGGGTCACCCATCTGCGGCATGGCGATCAACAATTTACCGGTCAGGTAAGGCGATTTATGGCTTGTGTCGTTACGGGTCATATTTCTCTCTTGCTGATCCCTCATTTTAGCATATCTTGAACAAAGATAATATACGAAGGGATAAGCCATGCCGTCAGTTCCAGACCGACTCCCCGTCAACGTCCTGAATTTAATGGTGTTTATTTCCGTGCTGTCAGTGGCGGCACCCGTATGCGCGCGGGAAGGGGCCTGGGCCGAATCGGACTATCTGCGCGCGCGAATCATCACCGCGCAGGAAACCGCCGGCCACGCCCGCACGATCGATGCGGGCCTTGAAATCGAGATGCAGCCGGGCTGGCACATATACTGGCGGATGCCCGGCGATGGCGGCCTGCCCCCCAGTCTCGGCGTGGGCGAATCCCGGAACCTCAAGGATATCGCGATCCACTGGCCCGCGCCGGTTCGCTTCGAAACCGACGGGCTTTACGGTTTCGGCTATAAAGACGCGGCCCTGCTGCCGCTGACCCTCACGCCTGAAGAACCCGGCAATCCGCTCAAGCTTGCCCTCAAAGCCGACATAATGGCGTGCAACGCGATCTGCGTACCGCAGAAATTCGATCTTGCGCTCGATCTCCCGGCGGGCGAAGCCGGAATTAATGACGCGCACGACAATATGATTAAAGACGCCCGTAAAAAACTGCCCTTCACCGAGAATCGCCCCGACATGAAAATCGAGAATGTCGTGACGGGCCCGAAAGCCGTCGTCGTGCGCGCTTTCCTGTCGCAAGGCTTCGACGGCGCCGACCTCTTCGTCGAAGGTCCTGAATATTACGTCGTCGCCCCGCCGGTCATCACGCCCGAAGAAAAAGATCCACGCTACGCCACGCTGGTCGTCAACGCCCCCGAAGGCATCGACAACATGGCCGCCGCCGTCATGGGCAAAACCCTCACCCTGACCCTCACCAATAAAAAAGGCCAGGCATTGGAACGCTCTTTCGATTTTTAGCCGTCATTGCGAGGAGCATAGCGACGAAGCAATCCAGAATGTCTGAAATTTCGGAGATTCTGGATTGCTTCGCTGCGCTCGCAATGACGATATAAAAAACTTCGTGTAACTTTGTGTCCTTCGTGTCTTCGTGGTGAAAAACACAAACGGCGATAAACGAAAAAATCATCGCAAAGGCACAAAGAGCAAAAACAGGTTTAGTAAATCCCGCCCGTACCCAGCGTCGAAACGCTGTCGGTAATGTCGCTGTCCATCGAGGGCAGGTTGCTGATGCCGTTCGCGTCGAGGATGAACATCTGATCGCTCGGCTCGTTCCCGGCGACGAACGCTTCCCAGATCACGCGTGAATCGCCCGGCTGCGCCAGCGCGCCCGTGGCGGCGTTCACCTGCATCTGCTTGATGCCGGGCGGCACGCGGAACGGTGTCGGCGGCACGTCTTTCAGCGCGGTTTCCATGAATTCCTTGAAAATCGGCACCGCCAGCGACGAACCCGTCTCGCGCTTGCCCAATGATTCCGGCGCATCGAATCCGACATATACGGCGACGACGAGATCGGGCGTAAAGCCCACGAACCACGCGTCGCGCGATTCATTGGTGGTACCGGTTTTGCCCGCCAGCGGATACCCCAGTTCCTTGAGCCTGACCGCCGTGCCGCGCTCGACCACGCCCTCCAGAATGGAAACCATCTGGTAAGCATAGCGCGTATCGGTCAGTTGCGCGCGATTGTCGGGAATCACCGGGGCGTACTGGTTGTTCCATTCCAGCAACGGCCCGCAATTCTCGCACGGGCGCGTATCATGGCGATAGATCGTTTCCCCCCGGCGATCCTGAATCCGGTCGATCAGCGTCGGGGTGATTTTCTTGCCGCCGTTGACCAGCTGCGCGTAAGCCGTCGCCATGCGCAGCACCGTGGTTTCGCCCGCGCCCAGGGAATAGGCCAGATGCGGTTCCATTTTCTCCACCACGCCGAACTTGGTCACCGTTTCGATGATCGGGTCCATGCCCAGGAAATGCGCCAGACGCACCGTCATCAGATTGCGCGATTTCTCGATCCCGACCCGAAGCGGCGTCGGGCCGAAATATTCGCCCTTGTAATTGCTGGGCCGCCATTTCGGCATCCCCGGCCCCTGATCGATCACGATCGGCGCGTCGAGAATCAGCGTCGCCGGCGTAAACCCTTTCTCCAGCGCCGTCAGATAGACGAACGGCTTGAAGGCGGAGCCCGGCTGGCGCTTGGCCTGCGTGGCGCGGTTGAACACGCTCTGGTTATAACTCCAGCCGCCCTGCATCGCCAGCACGCGGCCCGTATGCGGGTCCAGCGCCACCATCCCGCCGTTGACGCGGGGAATCTGGCGCAGGGCGTAATTGTTCTTATCCTTGTCGTCCGGCGCCGCTTCCACCATGATGACATCGCCCTTGCTGACGACGATGCGCATCGCTGACGGTTCTTCGGTGAAACCCTGTCCCTGTTTTAAACGCTTGCGCGCCCATTTGACGTTGCTGAGTTTCAGGACGCCGCGCGCGTCCGTATCCGCGAACCCCAGCGTCGCGCGGTCTGTGGCGACGTCCAGCACCACCGCCATTTGCCATTCCGGCAGCTTCGCGGGCGGCACGGCGACTTCCGCCAGCTTGTCGCGCCAGTTATCCAGCGTCGGCAATGCCGCCACCGGCCCGCGCCAGCCCCAGCGGCGGTCATAGGCCATCAAACCGTTGCGAAGCACGCGCTCGGCGGTTTCCTGCAAACGCGGATCGACGGTGGTGCGCACCGCCAGCCCGCCGCCATACAGGCTCTGCTCGCCGTACTTCGCCGCCAGCTCGCGGCGCACCTCCTCGGCGAAATAGGGCGCGTCCACCACGCGCGTATCGGCGCGGTAGACGCTCAGGGGTTTGGCGCGCGCGTCCGCCGCCTGCTCGGCGGTGATGTAACCGTCGCTCAGCATCCGCCCGATCACCCAGTTGCGGCGGTCGGTTGCCGCCTGCAAATGGCGTTCAGGATTGTAATTGTTAGGGGCCTTCGGCAATGCCGCCAGATAGGCGGTCTCCTCGATGCTCAAATCCTCAAGCGGCTTGTTGAAATAATTCAGCGCCGCCGCCGCCACGCCGTAAGAACCTTCACCCAGATATATCTCGTTGAGGTACAGCTCCAGCAGGCGGTCCTTGCTCAGCGCCTTTTCCATCCGGAACGACAGCAACGCCTCGCGGATCTTGCGCTCATAGGAAACCTCGTTCGTCAGCAGGAAATTCTTCGCCACCTGCTGCGTGATCGTCGATGCCCCCTTCGGGCGGCCCCCGTGCATGACGTTGCCGACCGCCGCGCGCGCGGTCGCCAGGAAATCGACGCCCTCATGCACGTAAAAATTCTGGTCTTCCGCCGCGATGAACGCTTTCTTCACCTGATCGGGAATGGTGTCGATCGGCATGAAGACGCGCTTCTCTTTCGCATACTCCGCCATCAGGCGCCCGTCACCTGCATAAAGCCGGGTCAGCACCGGCGGCTGGTATTCCTTCAACTGCGAATAATCCGGCAGGTCCTGCCCGTAATAGGAAATCACATAAACGACCATCCCCACACCGGCCAGAACGCCCAGGATGCCGATGGAAAAAACCGCGAGGAACAGATAGGTGAGAATACGCATATCCGGTGCTAATCCTGCTTTATGAATAGTGGTGCTAGAACACTCATTTATCGCACAGGATTAAGGCGTCGAAAAGGCCGGTTTTCGCCCTGTATGGCTCCGGAACAGCGAAATTAGCCACCGGATTCGAAACCGCCCCGCCTTGCGGGCAGGCCCGCCCCCGCAGATATCCGGCTAACCGTTCCGCATCGGACGCATCGCGCATCCGCGGTCAGATCGCCGTCTGCCACCGCCAGCAGGTCGATATCGCTTTGCGGGCGAAGTTTGCCTGAAGCTGCCGATCCATGCAGATACATGGCAACAAGTGCGTCTCCCAGCACGGCCTTCAACAAAGCCGTCGCAGCCTGCACCTGGTCAATTTGTTCGTCGGTCTCTCCCGGCATGGAACATACGGCCATCTATTTTTCAATAATTTCCCATCACCTTAGCAAGGAAATAATGTAATATCAAAACATCAAGCGGAAATTCTGCCGTCTTCCAGACGCCTGGCACTGTCATTAATTCCAGAAAAAAAGAATCAAAACACAACGCGCACAACGATCGCGACGCCCTTGCACGAGCTTGTCATCCCTCGGCTGCGCGCGGGATGAGGGTATGAACTGGATCTCGTTGTGATCGTTGTGAACGCCGTGTTCATAAGTTCATCATTAATAAGTCCTGAGCTTAGACAGGGTAAGGACGTACTGAATTTATGGATTTTTTCGCTTCATTAATTTTGGCGTTCGACACCGCTTAATGCGTGATAAAGGAACCGTTGCAAATAAAATGATAATTTTTAAAATAACCAAGAAATTTTCCCGTTAGGAATTCGATAGATGAAAAAAATTTATGAGATTGATGGAAAAGACTTCGTGAATTTGGAGGACTTTTTCCAAATCATCAGCCACACATTAATTCCCGGAGCCTTCTGGGGTAAAAATCTTGATGCCTTTAATGATATCCTGCGTGGCGGTTTTGGAACGCCGGATGAAGGCTTTATTATAAGATGGAATAATTCCGAATTATCGCGTGAAAAGCTTGGCTATACCGAAACCCTTAAATGGCTGAAGCAAAAGCTGGAACACTGTCATCCGGCAAACCGTGAATTTGTTAAGCAGGAAATTCTGGAGGCAGAAAATCAGCAAGGCCAGACCTTATTTGATATTTTAGTTGAGATTATAAAAGATCATGGACCACGAGGCGGCGAGGCAGAGGATAGGGTGGATTTAGAGTTGATTTAGAGATGCGGGCTAAAGCTTCTTAATAGGCAAAAGCGTCTCGCCGTTGAATAGCACGCCATGTTTCATGGCTTCTTATCTGTAACCTTCCCCGGCGCGTCGTGAACAGCCGGAACACCGGCCCTTTCAGGCGCGGGCCTTGATATCGTCGGTGATCGGCCCTTCGGCGCGGCCATGGATGAACTGGTCTACATATTCGTTGCCGGAATGATCGAGGGCCGAAACCGGGCCCTGCCAGATAATCCGGCCCTGATAGATCATCGCCACCTCGTCGGCGATTTTTCGCGCGCTGGCCAGGTCGTGGGTAATCGAAAGCGCCGTCGCCCCCAGATGCCTGACCGATTTCACGATCAGATTGTTAATCACATCCGCCATGATCGGATCAAGCCCCGTGGTCGGCTCGTCGAAGAAAATGATCTCCGGATTCGCCGCCACCGCGCGGGCCAGCCCTACGCGCTTTTGCATCCCGCCCGAAAGCTCCGCCGGGTAAAGCTGCGCGACGGATTCGTCCAGCCCCACCGATTGCAGCTTCTCCACCGCCACGTCATAGGCGCTGCGGCGATCCATGCCGCGTCCCTGTATCAGGCCGAACGCCACGTTTTCCCATACGCGCAAGGAATCGAACAGCGCCGCCCCTTGAAACAACATGCCAAATTTGCGCATGAACGCCGCGCGCTCGCTTACGCCCGCGCCGACGGATTCCTGCCCGTCGATCAAAATCGAACCGGCGTCCGGCTTGATCAGCCCCAGCACGCATTTCAGCGTCACCGATTTGCCCGTGCCCGAACCGCCGATAATCACCAGTGACTTGCCGGGGTTGATCTTCAGGTCGATGCCCTGCAACACCTTCTTGGCGCCGAAGGCTTTCTGAACGCCGATCAGGGCAAGCTTGGCTGTCTCACTCATGAAAAGAATACCTGCGTCAGGATGTAGTTGAAAATCAGGATCAGAATGGATGACGACACCACGGCGTTGGTCGTCGCCGCGCCCACGCCCTGCGCCCCGCGCTGGGAATTGAAACCGTGATAGCACCCCATCATCGAAACGATAAAGCCGAAGGCCGCGGCCTTCACCAGGCCGGAAATCACATCCATATTCTCAAGGATATTCCACGTCTGCGTCAGGTACGAAGCCGGATTGAAGCCGAGTTTATAAATGCTGACGACATAGCCGCCGTAAACCCCGATCACGTCCCCGATCAGAACCAGCAGCGGCAGCGTAATCGTGCCCGCGATCACGCGCGGCGCGATCAGGTACTTGAACGGATTGACCGATAAGGTCACCAGCGCGTCGATCTGCTCGGTCACGCGCATCGTGCCGATCTCGGCGGCAATCGACGCCCCCACGCGCCCCGCCACCATCAAACCCGCCAGCACGGGGGCCAGTTCGCGCGTAACGGAAAGCACCACCACCCCCGCGATCGCGGATTCGGCGTTAAAGCGCGCGAACCCGGTATAGCTCTGCAACGCCAGCACCATGCCCGTAAACAGCGCCGTCATGCCGACCACGGGCAGGGAATAATAACCGACGTCCATAAACTGACGCACCATCAGCTTGGGAAAGAAAGGCGGGCGGAAAATATGGCTCACCGACTCTGCTATGAACAGGCTCAAACGGCCGATCGCCGACAGGAACGAAAGAATCGTATGGCCGATGCGCTCAAAAAAATCCAGCGGCCCGCCCAGCAACGAACGCCCGCTCGCCTGATCCTGTTTCACATCGCTGGTCATTTGCTGTATTCTCTCAAAAGTAGGAAAGGGCACCAGTACCAGCCTAGGACCCTAAAGCATTTCGGCGCCGAAATCCAGAACCTGTTTCGATACTATCTTATTGTTTGCATTGGTGAATAACATGCCGCCACAACCCCCGGGCCTGAAGATGGACCCCGCCGATCTGATCCCCATGGATCTGTTCACCCGCGACCATCCCGTGACGGTCGACGTGATGTATGCCGGGCCGGATAGTTTCTGCGGCCCCGTTTACCGTAAAGGCGCGCGCCTCTCGCTCCACAGGGACATGGCCGAAGTGGTGCTGCTCGCCGCCCATCTGGTTCATAAGCGCGTGGGCGCGTCTCTCGTGCTCTATGACGGCCTGCGCACCACCACCGTGCAGGCCATGATCTGCGAAACCCCCATCGTCAAAGCCCATCCGCACTGGACGGCGGAAGGCCCCCTGCGCATGTTCGCGCCCCCCGGCAAAGGCGGCCACCCGCGCGGCATGGCCATCGATCTTTCCGTGCGCGGGGCCGACGGACACATGCTCGATATGGGCACGATCGTCGATGCGCTGCCCGAGGGCGGCGCCGATAAAGATATCAATCCCGCCCACCGCGAATATGCGGGCCTGACCGATCAGGTCCGCCGGAACCGCGACCTGCTGACCGGCGCTTTCCTCGATGCCGCCAAAGCCCTGAACCGCACCATCCGCCCGCTACCGTCCGAATGGTGGGACTACCGCTTCCCCGACGAAGTCTATAACGCCTTTGAACCGCTGGCCGATGAAGACGTCCCCCCGGCCTTGCGCCTGTCCGACGCCATACCCGCCGGGCAGGGCCACCCGGAATTCCCCGATGGCCATTATCAAAACGCCGCGCAAAAAGTGAAAAAGGCTATCAGCCCGTTACTGACCCCTTAACCAAACATCGCCATAGCAAGCATAGGCAAGGGATGAGAAGCCCCTGCACAAATCCGTCATCCCGAGCGCAGCCGAGGGATCTGACCCGGTTTAAACTTGATAAGATCCCTCGGCTGCGCTCGGGA
>CAKTCH010000064.1 GCA_934538895.1 uncultured Alphaproteobacteria bacterium | reverse complement strand
GCGCGAAAGCCTCGACGATCATCGCAAAAGCGTCCTGCGCGCTACGCAGGAACGTTACGGTCTGGAAGGAACGATCAGCGCGGGCGATCTCGCCCAGCCCCGCTTCAGCACCCGCCGCGATGGCCATGTTCCTGTCCAGCGGCGCTTCGATGATAATACCGTCCCCGCCATCCATGCCCATGGCCGGACCCGCGGGCGCGGCGGCACCCGCCACGCGGTCGGCGGGCTTATGATCCTCCGGCTTGCTGGTGAAGGGATTGGGACGTTCCCGCTCGCTTCCGTTCCGGGTGCCGAGGATATTGCGCAGCCAGAACACCAGTCCGGCAGCCACAAGCGCATAAATTAAAAGATCTGCGGGCACGTTGTATCTATCCTTTGCGAACTATATAACAGTATACCACATTTATTCTAAAGCCCCGCGCCGGGCATACAAGGGGTAAGGTCTTCCAGAAATGATCTTTTTTGCCGTCCTGTTCCTGTTGCCGGTCGTCGAGATCGCGCTTTTTGTCGCGATGGCGGGCGAAATCGGCATCATCAACACGGTGCTGCTCTGTGTTCTCGCCGGGGTCGCAGGAGTTTTATTGCTGAAATACCAAGGGCTTACCACCTTGCTGGCGATGCAGGAAGTCAGCCACCGGGGCCGCGTCCCGCTCCAGCAGATGTTCGACGGCTTCTGCCTGACGGGCGCGGCAATCCTGCTGTTACTGCCGGGTTTTTTCAGCGACATCCTTGCATTTGCCCTGATGATCCCTATGCTGCGGGAACTGTTGCGGCAATTTCTGATGAAACGCTTCAACCTGAAAGAAATGACCCCCGCGGAATCCGATGTGATCGATGCTGAATTCCGCCGTGTCGACATTGAAAGGATTGGTAAAGATGAGTGACGATAACAACAAGGGCATGAGCGATGCCGGGGCCAATGCGGAGAATCCGGCGGCGCTGAAAGCCTTGCCGATGATTTTCCATGCCCAGTTCGTGCGCGACCTCTCCTTCGAGAACCCGCAGCCGCATCTGATTCACGACCCCAAGGGTGGCCGCCCGGTCATGGACGTAAATTTCTCGATAGAAACCGTCCCGGCCCAAAGCGACAAGTTTAAATACATGTACGAAACGCAGCTCGGCATCCGCGTCAAGGCCCGCCGCGACGATCAGGTGGTCTTCATGGCCGAAGTGCTCTACAGCACGCTGGTATCACTGGACGGCGTGCCGGAAGAACAGCACCACCCGCTGCTGCATATCGAGGCGCCGCGCTACGCTTTCCCGTTCGTGCGCCAGATCATCGCCGACCTGACGCAGCAGGCGGGCATGTTGCCGCTGCTGCTGACGCCCGTCGATTTCCATGCGCTTTACATGCAGCGCTTCGGCGAAGAAATCCGCAAGGGCCAGCAACAGGCCGCCAATACGACGGCGACAGGCACGGCCTGAAATCATAAGGTCACATAAGAATAAAAAAAGGCGGCTCATGGAGCCGCCTTGGTTTTTTGTACTCACATTCGTACTCACACGGGCCGGTATCCGATAATTCCTGAAACCATCATGACAGGTCCGGCGAAAGCCGCTGGCTCACTCTGACAGTGTATCTGGCGCGTTCTCATTAACGGGTCGATCTTCCTTACCGGTACGTTCCTCAGCCGGAACGACCTGGTGGCCGTCAAGCATATCGCCCCCTGCTGCCGGGGCGATCGCGTTCAGGTCCTCGGCTGAAAAATCCTCGATATCCTGTGCCGCGACCAGCGCATCGCTCTCGCTTCCCCCCAGTGCCGCGGGTGCCATGTTGGTAAAGCGCGGGCCGAATTCGTCCGCCGCCTGAACAGAGGTAAAGGAAACCGGCACCAGCAGCAGCACTGCCAGAAGTGAGGTTTTGAAAACGTATGCCATGCCAGCCTCCACGTAAGGGATTATTGCGTGCTTCTCTGGATCGATTGCCCGGCATTTTCGATGTCGCGGCCCATGCCGTTGAAAGTATTGCTGCAGGCGCCCAGAAGCCCGGAAACAAAAATTACCATAATCAATAGCAGCGCTTTTTGCATCAAAATCTTCCTTCTCATTGATTTTAAAAGGAGAATCATAAATTCTCTTCCCCATTTTTATCAAAAAGTCCGCTAAAAAACAAACCTTTTAAGGCTGCACAAGTTCCCTGCCGGGTGGTGCGGGCAGGCCTCAGCCCGCGTGGGCCACGAATACGCGTCCCGCAAGCTTGTTGATCAGCAGGCGGCGCCAGGCGCGCGGCAGTTTTGCCATCGGGTGGACCATGCCCAGCCGCTGCGCCATATAATCCGCTTCGATATTTTCAAGCGACTTGAAATAACGTTTATAGGCCGGGGCGATCTCGCGCCATGACCTGTAATGGGTCCATTGGTCCAGCCAGTGGCACATATTGACGCTCCAGTCCATCGGCTTTCTGGCCGCCTTGAAATAACCCATGCCTATTCTGCAAAGCCCGGCGGCGTAATAGACACGGGGGCGGCTGTGTTTGGGAAACCAGTGCAGGAACGGAATGCCGCAATGGTTCTCGCGCCAGACGCCCCTGTCGGGAAACAGGCTCAACACCATCCCGCCCGGCTTCAGCACGCGCCTCATCTCCGCCAGCACGATATCGAGGTCCTCGACATGCTCGATCACCTGATTGTTGACGATAACGTCGAAATGCCGGTCCGGGAAAGGAATGATGCCGCCCTCCATGACCTTGAAAAAACTCTCGTCCAGCAGCGCCTTGTCCAGCGCATGAAAAAGGCTGCCGCCTTCATAAAAAACGTCGCATCCATAGGCGTCGATCTTGCGGTCATGCAGTAGGCCGACAATCTCGCCGCCCCCGCAGCCGTAATCCAGCACGCGAAAATCGCTTTTGTCTGCCGGCGCCTGATCCGCCACCCAGCGGGCGCAGAATTCATAATTGTTGAGTTTACTGTGACGTTCAAAAATCGACATGGTGTGCGAATATCCCTTCCCGGTCGAATCATAGATATACGCGCACCGCCCCGCAAGATGCGTAAACCTGACGGGTATGCGGCTCCTACCGCTCAAGTTTAAACCGGGTCAGATCCCTCGGCTGCGCTCGGGATGACGGGTTTTTTTGCTGATGTCTCTGAACGAAAAAGCTCTCCTGCTGAAGGGGCGTATAAAAGCCGGTTATGTTTTATTTCTTTCAGGGGGGGGGCTGCCGGATCAATTTGATTGTATTATCAAATTCCTCAACTACTTGTTTTACAATATCAAAGGGAACTTTTTTAAGGATCATCTCTCTCGGATATTTCTTCAAATTCTTAGGAAGTCGTCGCGGATAGTGAATCTTCCATAAAAAATCCATATCTTCTCCCGTTCGATATGCAAAAACGGCAAAGTCATCGGTGGCCTCAGCGACATTGAACATATAATTATCATGAGCATCATCGTCGTCCGATAGAAAAGAGAACTTCTCTTCCGGGGTCATTACCCTGCTGGCCGGCATATTGTCGGCGTTCAGTTCAGGATAGCTATTAGTCACTCTGCTTTCATCCAGCAGCGAAGTTAGGCAGCACGCTGATGTACCTAACATCACCTCCTCTTCAAAATCCCCTATATAACAGTTTGAAACCCATAAGCGGAAATACCCCATCAGATAGGGCTTGATATCGCTAACCTTGTATTCAACGGCAAAAACCGCCTTGTCGCCAATGAATACGCTGTCCATTTTCGTTGCACCGCATAAAGAGCCTCACGCGCAGACATTCTGCAAGGCGATGGTAAGGGATATAAAATGGTGGACTCGAACGGGATCGAACCGTCGACCTCTGCAATGCCATTGCAGCGCTCTCCCAGCTGAGCTACGAGCCCTTTTCCAAAAGGTAGGGGGAAGTTAGTCGCTTCAGCGGGTTATTTCAAGCGAAAAAACCGGGCTTTAATGCTCGAAGATCGCGGCGCTTTTATCCGGTGGCGGCACCGCTTCCTTATGCTCCCCCTCATGATCGAGGTCCGGGTGCCATGAAACCCGTTTCCGGTAGAGCGTGGAAGGCGCCACGCCCAGATGGGCGGCGGCCTGCGGCACGTTCCCGTGCATCCGCGCCACGGTGCGCTCGATCACCTGGCGCTCGATCTCGGCCAGGGTCAGGTGATCGAACCAGACCGGAAAGCCGTCCGGCGGCATATGCGCGCCGCCGCGGGCTTCAAGCGCCAGCTCTGGCCCCCGGTCCGCCCCCCGGTCGGTCAGCTCAGTGGCGCAAAGCAGCGTGCGCGGCAGCATGTAAGGTGTAACGGTTTCGCCGTCATACATCACGCAGATATAGCGCATAAGGTTCTGCAATTGCCGGACATTGCCCGGCCAGCCATAGGCCCGGAAAAAATCCTGCACTTCCGGGGACAGCGCGTGGAAATTCTTGTGCTCCTCCCTGCTGTAGCGGCGCAGCAGGCCATAGGCGATGTCGAGCACGTCGTCGTCGCGCTCATGCAGGCGCGGCATATGCAGGGGAATGACGTGAAGCCGGAAGAACAAATCTTCGCGCAGATGCCCGGTGGCGATCTCTTTCAGCGGGTCGCGGTTGGTGGCGCATATGATGCGCACGTCGGTCTGCTCCAGCGCGTTGCCGCCGACTTTGCGGAAACTGAAGTTTTGCAGGAACCGCAGGAGCTTCGTCTGCATGTCGGGGGCCATCTCGGCCACCTCGTCCAGAAAAAGCGTGCCTTTGTGCGCCGTGGCGGCGGCGCCTTCGCGGTCGCTGATCGCCCCGGTAAAGGCGCCTTTGACATGGCCGAACAATTCCGATTCCAGCAGGTCGCGCGGTATGGCGGCGCAATTGATGGCGATAAACGGATGCTGCGCGCGCGGGCTGTGGCGGTGGATGGTTTCGGCGCAGACTTCCTTGCCTGTTCCCGTCTCGCCCATGATAAAGACCGGGGCGTGGCTTTTGGCGGCCCTTTCGATCTGGGAATATAGCGCCTGCATGACAGCCGAAGTGCCGATAAAGCTCGCGGGCGGCTTGACGCTGGCAAGGACATGCGCCTCTTGCCGCGCCGGGTTGTAACCCGCCATATCGTGGTCAACGCTGTAGCCTGCCGCCGATGTGTCGCGCTTCTGCAAGATACCTCTCTTCCATTTCCCTCAGACGACCATACCTAATTTTAAGCCCTTTAAGCGCGGGAAATGACGGAACACGCAACGGTATGCAGGGCGAAACGCAAAAAGGCCCGCTGATAGCGGGCCTTCAAGCGTGGATTATATGTCAGCAACACCTAGCGGTTATTGCCGATGAAATGCAGGATATGGCTGAACAGCGCGATGAAGCTGATATAAAGGTTCAGCGCGGCGGCCCATGCCATGCGGTTATTGCTCTCGGCGCCGTGCGTGGCGCTGTACATTTCCTTCATGTTCTGCGTCTGCCATGCCGTTATGCCCGCGAAGGCGATAATGGAAACAGCGGATATGACGTTCATCAACATGCTCGACTGCACGAACAGGTTGATAACGACGGCGATAAGCGCACCGATCACGCCCATCATGGCGAACGTGCCCAGCGCGTCGAGATTCTTGCGCGTGGTATAACCGAAGATGCTCAGCCCTGCGAACATCGCGGACGCGATGAAGAAGGCGCGGGCGATATCGGCGCTCGTATAGGCAAGGAAGATCGTGGCGAAGCTGATGCCGTACAGCACGCTGAGGGCGAAGAACGAGATGCGCAGCTTGCCGGAATTCATCGTCATCGGGTTAAAGCCGAACCAGATGACGGCCAGCGGCGCCAGCATGAAGACATAGGCTTGCGGTCCACCGAGCAGCAATTGCAGCAGCGCCGGCGTATTGGCCACGACAAAAGACGTGATCGCTGTGACGAGAACGCCGAGGCACATCCGGTTATAGATGCTCTGCATGTGCGCGCGCAGGCCCGCATCGACGGATGCGCGTGCCGCGGTGGCAGGCGTGGTGTTATAGCGGTCGGGTTGCATGGTGTCTTTCTCTCCTTATTGCGTAAAGCCTTGTGCCAGCGGGGCGGGGGTTAAACGAAGGCCGCCCATGACATAAGATCCATATAGATAATTTTACCAGATTTGCCACCCGTTGCCAGCAAAACCGGATCTGAAATATGACATTATTATGACCACGGATTTTGCTTGTTTCTCAATATGTTCCGCTGGGGCCTGTCGCGCGTCAGCCACGGATTGTTCTGCTGCGGCGCGCTGAAGCGTTCGGCGTCGGGCGCGCGGTGCGTTTCCGGCAGGGCCGGCACGGCGGCGCCGGTGGCGGCGCTGATCGCCTGTATGCGTACGCCGATCGGCGGATGCGTGGCGAACAGGCCGAGAAAAGGCTGCGAATTTTCGATGCACATCATCGCGATATCGCCCGTCACGTCGGGAATTTTATCGCGCTGGGCGATGCGCATCAGGGCGCGCATCATCGCTTCCGGGTTCTTGGTCAGCTGGATCGCCCCCGCGTCGGCCATGAATTCGCGGCGGCGCGACAAGGCGAAGCGGGTGAATAAAGTCGCGCCATAGCCGATCCATAAAACCGCCATCACGCCCAGTATGAACAGCATGACCGGCAGATTGCTGTTCTGGCCGCGGCTGCGCGCATAGCTGCGCCCCGAACCCGACCATAAGTTATAGCGAAAACTGCTCCACGCCATCTGCGCGGCGAACCCCAGCATCCCCGCGAAAATGACCGACACGATCAGCAGCCGCACGTCGCGGTTGCGTATATGGGTCAGTTCATGGCCCAGCACGGCTTCCACTTCATCGGGCGTCAGCGCGTTCAGCAGCCCGCGCGTCACGGTAATGGTATAGCTGTTCCGGTCGACGCCGCTGGCGAACGCGTTGCGGGCGTGGGTTTCGATGATCTCAAGCTTCGGCATGGTCATGCCAGCGCCGATGCACAGATTTTCCAGCATGTTGTAAAGCGCGGGCTCTTCCTTGCGCGTTACGGGATGCGAATGCGCCAGCGCGCGCACCATGCGCGTATTGAAAAACCACGCCACGATAAACCAGATCAGCACAGCCGTGATAACCAGCGGCGCATATTCGACGGCGGCGCGGTTGGCGAAAGCGGCGGGCCGCGTCAAATCATATGCGGTTTCCGCGCCGTACAGGCCCGGCTGCGGCATGATGGCGGCCCCGATCAGGAAGCACACCGCCCACACCATGCCGATAAGCAGCAGCGGATATACGCATAGAAGCAGCAGGGAACGCAGGTTGTTGTTCCAGATATGGGTGTTCAGGCCGACGGTGCCAAGCGCCATATCGGGGTCATTCCTTCGCGGTTAGAATTTAACGGCAGGGGCCTTCTGGATAAGCGCCGCTTCCTCGGCGCCCACTTCGAAGAAAGCCTCTTCCCTGAAATTGAACATCCCGGCGATGATATTGGCCGGGAACTGTTGAACAGCCGTGTTGTATTCGTTGGTCGCGCTGTTGAAGAAACGGCGCGCGGCGGCGATTTTGTTTTCGATATCGGAAAGCTCGGCCTGCAATTGCTGGAAATTCTGGTCGGCTTTCAGCGCCGGGTAATTCTCGGCCACGGCGAACAGGTTCATCATGGCCGCGCCCAGCGCCCCTTCCGCCTGCAGACGTTCGGCCCCGGCGCCGCTGCCCCCGGCGCGGCCCACGCGGGAACGCGCTTCGGTGACGTTTTCAAAAACCGTCTTTTCATGTCCGGCATAGCCCTTGACCGTTTCCACCAGCTGCGGCACCAGGTCGAAACGCTGCTTCAACTGGACGTCGATATCCGAAAACGCGTTCTTGCGCGTCTGGCGCAGCGCGATCAGGCGGTTGTACAGCATGATCACGAATACAAGCGGGATCAGGATGACGGCGACGATAATCCAGGTATTGCTCACGGCATGAATCTCCATAGATGAATGACAGCCCGTATCAGGAATAAAATAAGGGCGGGCTGACGCGAATTCTATCA
>CAKTCH010000063.1 GCA_934538895.1 uncultured Alphaproteobacteria bacterium | reverse complement strand
CTATAGCTGTAAGCAGCTTATGCACATGTATGACGACGATTGCGGTCGCATGTTCGCGCAAAAACCCCGCCGCTGGTTCAACCTGCTGGCGTCGAACGGGATCAGCCTGGCCAAACGCCTTTTCGATCCCGCGGAAAGCCGCAGGGACCGCGCCCATGTAGAACGCATCAAGCAATATTGCAACCTGCTCATCGACGAGGTTCCCGGCGACAGGAAAGGCACTGTCGCCGCGTTGCGCGAGCGCGCGACGAATATCTGGCTGACGCGCTCCGACGTCGATGCCTGTCTGAAAATGACGAAGAAGATCAGCGAAGACACGCCGGGAAATCCCAAGAAGAAGATAGAGCCTTACAAAGCCAGTCCGCGCACCAAGCGTTGCATCGAGGAAATCGGGTTCCTGTTGAACCGGCGCAGCAGAGCACAGCAAGGCTCGCTATCGACGCTTTTTACACGCGCCAGTCTGTTCTCTATGGATAAAGCCAAATCGTGGCTGGGGCCGCGCGAAAACCGTTACCACAGCCCCGAAATCAAAGAGCAGCTTTTCAAGGCACGCATGGGCGACATGCAACTGACGGGTCTGGTGGGGTCGATTTATACCGCCGCCTTCAACCTGCGCGAAAAATCTGTCGTCTATATGTATTCGCGCCGTGAGAATTTTCTGGATATGAGGCCGGACGCGCCGGTGGCAGAGGCCGCCCCGCATCATATGAAAGTGTGGGACGCCAATATGGCGACGACGGCCAACCTGCTGGCCTTCCCGCCGCATATCACGGAGGATGGCACATTGATGGCGGATAAGGCCACCATCCATTATTCCGGGTTCGTCATCTCCCAGATCATCAAGCACAAGCCGCAGGACATGGGCGTCATTTCCATTACGCTCAGTACAGGCCATAACGCAGCGGATGAACTGAGCGACGAGCAGATTTTTGAGTTTTATACCGAGAACGGCGAGATCGGTAACGATCATTTCCTTGAAGATACCAAAGCCTATACGACGACGGCCTGGCACAAGGACCTTGCCGAAAGGATCGGCGAAGAGAATATTTTTTATTTTTCACCGCGCATGTCATGGAAAGATCTGAATGAAGAACGGAAGTTTCCTTCGATCGACATTACGGACGCCAGCCCCGAGAACATGGCCAAGATTCAGTGGCGCGCCGAAAAATATCTGCGCGACAAGCGTGACGAGGTCAACCACTTGTGGCAGACGATGGCAGACAACATGTATCTGCTGGGGCATATCGGCAAACCCAGGTTCGATGAAATTACGGAGCGGCTGGGGGTAAAGGCCGCATTCACCGCAGCCGCGCATCATGACACGCATCCCCTGCCCTTCCAGGCCCCCGCCCCTTTCAATCCTCTGGAAACGTCAGAAAAGCCCGCGCCGTCGCCACAGCTCAAGCACAAGGTCGCCTGAGAGAATTAAGCCGCTGCGCGTTGCTTCAGCGCGCCGCAAGCCTTGCGGATGCGCGTGCAGGCGTCTTCCAGCGCCTTATCCGACGTCGCATAGGAAATGCGGAAATAAGGCGACAGGCCGAAAGCTTCGCCCTGCACGCAGGCCACCCCCACGCTTTCCAGCAGGTAGTTGACGAAATCGGTATCGGTTTCGATGATCTTGCCGTCCGGCGTCTCCCTGCCGATGCAACCGGCGCAGGAGGCATAAACATAGAAAGCGCCTTCCGGTTTCGGGCATGTGACGCCTTCGGCTTCGTTCAGCATCGTCACCACGAGATCGCGGCGTTTCTGGTAAGCGTCTTTCCAGCCTTTCAGGAAGGATTGATCGCCGTTCAGCGCGGCGACGGCGGCGGCCTGCGATATCGAACTGGGGTTGGACGTGCTTTGCGACTGGATCACCGCCATTGCCTTTATCAGCTCTTTCGGCCCCGCGGCGTAACCGATGCGCCAGCCGGTCATGGCGTAGGCCTTGGACACGCCGTTCACGGTCAGGGTGCGGCCGATCAGTTGCGGTTCGACTTGCGCCGGGGTGAAAAATTCAAAACCGTCATAGGTCAGGTGTTCATAAATATCGTCAGTCATGACCCAGACATGCGGGTGCTTCAGCAGCACATCCGTCAGCGCCTTCAATTCGCCGCGCGTGTAGGCCGCACCCGTCGGGTTCGACGGCGAATTCAGGATCAGCCATTTGGTTTTCGGCGTGATGGCTTTTTCAAGGTCCTCGGCCTTCAGCTTGAAACCGTTGCTTTCGGGGCATTTCACGAATACGGGCGTGCCCTCCGCCAGCAACGTCATATCCGGGTAGGAAACCCAGTACGGCGCGGGGATGATGACTTCGTCGCCGGGGTTCAGCGATGCCATCAGCGCATTATACAATACCTGTTTGCCGCCGGTGCCGACGGTGATGTTCTCGCGTTTATATTCCAGGCCGTTTTCGCGCCTGAATTTTTCGACGATGGCGTCTTTCAGCGCGGGGGTGCCGTCCACGGCGGTGTAGCGCGTATCGCCTTTTTTCATCGCCACGGTCGCGGCTTCCTTGATGTTGTCGGGGGTGTCGAAATCCGGCTCGCCCGCGCCGAGGCCGATAATATCGCGGCCAGCCGCTTTCAGTTCAGCCGCCTTCATCGTGACGGCAATGGTGGGAGAGGGTTTGATAACATTCAGGCGTTTGGCAAGAATCGACATGGTTTCCTCCGGGCTATACGGGATTATGGCTGAAATAAAGCACGGAGGCCGCCGCTTTAAAAGGGTTTTTTCCTGTAAGCCCTTTCATTGACTTTACGGGCTTTTCTAACCTAATGTGCTGGCGAGGTATGGTGCTTCCGGGCTTAACAACCCGACAATCAGCGGTTTCGCATATACCGCAAATATGCCGCCCCCTTAGCTATCGGCTGGGAGGCGGCAGTGTATGTCCAATGGCTTTCTGTTGCTTTGACGCAAACCTTGCCTAAAGACTGCCGCGCCATCACTGATTGTATGGTTGTTAACTCCCAGTCACCAGGGCCACTCGCACCTTCGTGGAGGCTAAGGCTATAGGATAATAACTGCATGAAATCTTTATTAAAATTATTGTGCGAATCGAAACTCCCTTATACCTTACGAGTGTTAATCACAGAGTTGTTCCGTTTCATGCGCCTGCCCGCCCTTAACATTCCTATTAAAATCGCCATTTCCGCAGGCATTGTGTTTTTGCTGCTGTCGCGCATGGAACTTTCCGATGTGAGCGCACAACTGGCGCAGGTGCAGGTGGGCGGCCTGTTCTGGGGCGGTGTTTTCATTCTGGCGCAAATAGGCCTGCTGGCCTGGCGCTGGGCGGATCTGGTCAATGTCGATCATCAGGGCCCGCGCATGTCGTACAAGGAATCCTTGAAAATCACATTAGCCAGCCTGCTCGCGAACGTGCTGTTCATCACATCCATCAGCGGCTTGGTGGTGCGGATCGGGCTGACGGTTCATCATGGCATAACACTGACCAAGAGTATCTGCGCCGCTATTACGGACAGGTTGATGACCTTGGCGGCGCTGGTCATCATGGCCGCGCTTTTCGTGCCTTTTCTCGACCGTTTTGTCAGCACGGACCTTCACAATGCCGCTTACGCCACGATGGTCGTTCTGGTTTTTACATTCCTGGTTTTTATACCCCTGTTTTACAGCCGTGCGGTCAAGGACATTATTCTTTCTACCCCGAAGCTGGAAGCCTGCGCACGCTATATGCTTTCGCTGGCCCGCGACCGCGGTTCCTTTATCCGCATCGTTCTCAACAGCCTGACCGCGCAGGCGTTCTATTTCGTCTCCGTTTATTTTATTGCCTTGTCAGCAGGCGTGTCGTTCACCTTTCTCGACCTGATGAGCGTGCTGCCGGTTATTACGCTGGTTGCCAGCCTGCCTGTCAGTTTCGGCGGCTGGGGTGTGCGTGAGGGTGCTTTCGTCTACGGACTGGGTTTGATCGGGGTACCGATGGAGACTGCGTTTATCATTTCGATTGAAATCGGCTTACTGACCATGCTGGCGACCATTCTGGCGGGCGTCCCCGCGCTGTTGAGCATGAATCTTCAAAAGGTCAGCCAGGATATCAAAAACCTGCTGCATAAAGACAAAGCGTTCCCGCAAGGATGAAGCCGAACCCTTATACGAAGGCCTCTATCATGCCTGGCTTCCTGCGAAAATATGCCGACCGACCGGCGTTTTCCCTGTTGCTGCCGGCTTACCTTGTGACGGCACTGGCGCTTTGCGTGCTGCTGCAATTGCAGCTTACTTTTTTCAGAACTGACGATTACTTAGGATTGCGCCTGAATGCCGCTGACCTTTTGCTGCCCATTCTGGGGGGTTTCATCCTGACGCAGCTGTTCCTGAAGAAAGACGAATGGCCGCAATGGCGCGTCCCGCATATGTATATATGGCTGGCCGGTTTGACGCTGGTGATGAGTTACGCCCTGTATAACGGATACCAGACAACGGGGTCCTGGGACCGCTGGGCGTTGATCAACAAATACGCGGGCTGGTATATATTGCTGGCCTATATGGGCATAGGCGGCTGGATAGGCAGCCACCCCGCCGCCGTGTGGGGGGAAATTATCATACTGGCCTTTTCTGCCATATGGGCGGCCACTATGATCGGGACGATGGCTGTCGCCGTATGGCTGGATGTCCGGGGTGATATGGAACAGCTCCTGAAGCATTATCCGCTGGCCGGATTCATGGGCAACCGCAATGCCTATGCCTACCTGTCTTACAGCGTTATCTCTATGATTACGGCCTTGCAGATACGCCAGAAAAATAAGCCTTCATGGTATTTCTACGTGTTATGGGCGCTTATTCCCTTCTTCTATTCTTATAACGCTTCGCGCGTGGCGCTGGCTGTTTTACCGTTTATGATCGTGGCATTCCTGCTGATTAAACCGGAATTTACATGCCGGCGTATACTGCCCTCTCTCGCGGCAGGGGCGTTGCTGGCGTTGCTGTTTTTCAACTCTTTTGATTCCCATGCTTTTTACGTGACCCGATGGCATACCAACAATGCGGGCATATTGATTGAAAACCGCCATCTGCCGGCTGAGGAAATCAAGGAGAAAACTACATATGCGGGCGATAAGGTACGCTCTGAAACCTATAGCGATGCGCTGGCGCTTTGGCGGCAACGCCCTGTTACCGGCAGCGGCCTTGGCGCCTTTCGCGCTTATCAGATGGAGACACGGGGGCAGTTCAGCGATGTGATCGATTGCACGCCACTCTGGCTGCTGGCGGAGACGGGCATGATCGGTCTCGGGGCGTTTGCCGCGCTGTTTACGTTGGCGCTATGGCGCATTTTCAGCAAAATAAAGGCTGGCGGCGATCCGTATGGCATTTATCTGGGTATATTCATGACGCTGATTATCTTCGCCATTATGTCGGCGGTGCATGAATTGCTGTATACGCGATTCCTTTGGTTCTTCATCGGGCTGGCGCTGGCTCTGCCGCCGGAAGAAAGGAAGGCCGCTTAGAAGGCGTCGGGGCGGATAAGGGGTTTGATTCTGGCCGGATCGAGGGGCGGCAAGTTGGTGAAGCTTACGCCGTGGCAATTCAGCCATGCTTTCAGCGGCGCCAATACAGGGTCTTTCAGGCCTTCCTCGATATAGCCGGCCACGCGCGGTAAATGTTGCAGATAACGCGGCTTGTTATCGCGTACGGCCAGACGGATGAACTGGCCCAGCACGCGGCAATGGAACTGCGTCGCCAGCACGCGGTACCAGTCGCGGAAATTTTCCTCTTCGTCAGCGTTCATACCCATACAGAAACGATCAAGCATGGCGTGTCGCAAATCCGATGGCACATCAACACGCGCATCCTCCAGCAGGTTGGCGAGATCGTAAGGCACCGGGCCTGCCATCGCGCCCTGAAAATCGAGGATGCCGCAGCGGTCTTTATCCACCTTGTTCGGCATCCACATCAGGTTTTCGAAATGGTAATCGATATGCAGGAAGCCGCGTGGCACCGGCGGCAGCGATTTTTCTATATCATCCCAAACACCCAGATATTCCTCGGCCAGGCCATCGGGATTGACCATACCCTTTTGCGCCGGCATGAACCAGTCGACAAGGCGGCGGCGGCCCGTATGCACATGGCTGGCGTAATACTCGGGGAGTGCGATATCGTCCGCTCTGGCACTCTCGCGCAGGAATTTCAAGACATCGGTCGCCAGTTCGTAGAGATCCCGGCGGCTGGTCCTGGCATCCAGCGCCATTTTGAATGACGTGTTGCCGAAATCTTCCAGCAGCAGATAGCCTTCCTCGATATCCGCTTCGAAAATCTCCGGTGCTTTCAGACCGAGGCCGCGCATATATTCGCTGATGCGGATAAAATCTTTCATGCTGTGGCCGGGTGTTGCATAAGCACTGCCATCCGGCATGGCTTCCATCAGGATGGCGTTACGGCTCTCGCCCATGCACAGGCGGAAATAGCGGCGGAAGGCCGAGTCTTCGCCCACGGCGGACAACCTCGCCTTATCCCATCCTGTGCGTGCGAGGAATTCCTCGCGCACATGGGTGCGGGCATCAAACCATTCCTGAATTGCGGGCAGCGGCTGGGACATGGGCTTAGAAGCTAAAGAACCGGTTTACAAATGCAACGGAAATCAACGATCCCGCTCGCCTTTTCCAGTATTCCCGCTCTTGCTGGCGATTTGCTTCAAAGCGTCGATATGAGATTGCGACGCCTGTTTCCGACGCGCGGGCGCCGCCCCGGTATCGCGGCCAAACAAGGCGGTATTTTCGCTCGCCAGCGCTTTCAGTATTTCCTTGCCGAACGTATCGGGGGCCATATCCAGCGGCTGCGGCATGGCGGGCGGTTCATCCTCATGCTCTTCCATATCCTGTTTATGCACGACACGGCTGACGGCGTGCGCGACGATCCCCGTCAGATGCGGCTGCGCGAGCGCGTGCAGGAGCTTGGGGTCTTCGTTGGTCCAGGCGATGATCTGCTGCCGCGCTCTGGTGGCATTGCCCTTGGCCAGATTCAGGGCTTCCCTGATGCGTTTTTCGGCGTATTCGCGGCTCATATGTGATTTTCCTGAAATGAAAGATGAAATCAGAACGCTTGATTCATTGTCTCACAGAAATGGGAGGATAGCCAAACGTGGATTTAAATCATTGTAATTAAAAGAAAAATACCCCCTATCAGGAGTCCGCTTTGCAGGAGCGCCATGACAAATGAAGGCTATGTCAGGACGGCAAGATAGAGAGTTCTTTCACCAATCCCTCCACGCCTTTGACGCGTTGCAGCGTGCTGAGCCACTGGCGCGGGGTGAAGAGTTTTTGGTCGGGGCGGAGTTTGACCGAGCCGCCCTTCTCTTGCATCCATTTCATCAGGCCCGGCACGTTGGGCGGGTTATCTTTGTAAAAGCCGATGACGACACCTTTCGGCCCGGCATCGAGGCGATCGACGCCTGCCATGCGGCAATATTGTTTGATGGCGACGATGGAGAGCAGGTTTTCAAATTCTTCGGGCAGCGGGCCGAAGCGGTCGATCATTTCGGCGGCGAAGCCTTCGATGGCTTGCTTGTCTTCCAGTTCGGACAGGCGGCGATAGAGCGACATGCGCACGTTGAGATCAGAGACGTAATGTTCCGGGATCAATACAGATGTGCCGAGGTTGATTTGCGGTGACCATTTATCGGGGATGACTTCGCCACCGCTGATGTCGAAGCCTTCACGCGCGGCGGCTACGGCTTCTTCGAGCATTTGCTGGTACAGTTCAACGCCGACTTCGCGGATGTGACCGGATTGTTCGTCGCCCAGCAGGTTGCCCGCGCCGCGAATATCCATGTCGTGGCTGGCGAGTTGGAAGCCTGCGCCGAGTGTGTCGAGCGTTTCCAGTACCTCAAGACGTTTTTGCGCCTGATCGGTCAGTTTCTTGGTGGGTTCGTAGGTCAGGTAAGCGTAGGCACGTACCTTGGAG
>CAKTCH010000062.1 GCA_934538895.1 uncultured Alphaproteobacteria bacterium | reverse complement strand
GGATCAGCATATTCCGATTGCGGGCCAGGACATCCGGCACGTAAAAACGGCGCGCCTTGAATATAGCCAGACGCTCCGCTTCCTGTGCCAGAGCCGCCGGGCCGCCGGGGCTGACGGTACAACGCAGCACAGGCTGGCGGAGTGCCGCCGCCAGAATTTTCTGAAGGCTGTGCCATATGCGGGCTTTCGGGGGGCATGTCTGCTTGATCCAGATGCGTTCTCCATTCAGCCAGCCGTACATCGTACGGCTTTCAGGACGGGCATCGATCAGGCTCTGGCCAAACGCGAGGTAATCAGTCATATAATTCAATTCATTACAAATAGCCGTAGCGATATAAAGACGTTACACAATAGTCGTCCCCGCGCCCGGCTCAACCCTTAAAGCGCTGAATTTTCGTGATTTCATGACCGGAACGCGTATTATCCAGGTAAAATTGACGCCTAAAGCCTCTTCCGCGCGCGTGGGGGATATATGCCGGGGCGCGGACGGGCGGGATATTCTACCGGTCTATGTCACGGCGGTTCCCGAGGGCGGCAAGGCCAACGAGGCCATGATAAGGCTGCTGGCGAAACATTTCGGTGTGGCGGTTTCGCGTGTGCGCCTTGTGCGCGGGCATACCAGCCGTCAAAAGACGATCGAGATTACCGATGAGTGGGACAGAGACTGAAACCGCAGAAAAACCGCCTTTCTGGCCGCAGGCCAGACGCGCCTTGCGCGGGCGCTGTCCGCAATGCGGAGAAGGAAAGCTTTTTAAAAGTTATCTGAAGCAGGTGGACGCGTGCCGTGTTTGCGACGAACGTTACGGCCATATTCGCGCCGACGACGGCCCTGCCTGGCTGACGATCCTGCTGGTCGGCCACATCGTCGTGCCGCTGGTGGTGGAGGTCGAAAGGGATTCGACCTGGCCGATGTGGGTGCCGATGCTGCTTTGGCCGTCTTTGGCGCTGGGGCTTTCGCTGGCCTTGCTGCCGCTGTCCAAGGCTCTTTTCATCACGATTCTGTGGCGCAAGTGATGCGATTAAAAAAATTTATCGCCTGAAGGGGGGCGGTTTCCGGGGGCTTCCCTGCACGCGCTCGCGTGTTTTTCCGGAATTGCACGGTTTTATGATAGATAAAATTTTATCTAACCTTATGAACAATTTAAGAACTCCCGGCCTAAGATCACATTGTCAGAGGCATCCGATATAAGCCGGACTGTAAGCCGCTGCCGAGAGGAAAAGGGGCATGATTAAAATAAGGGAAGTGAATCTCGACGACGTTCTTCAAAGCGGCCATGGGTATGGCACGCTGCTCGATCCCGGCCTGACCATGGAATGCATGGAAATCACGATCGGCTATTATACGACGCTTTCAAAGATTATCGACCGCAAGTTCGTGCATATGCAAAAAGCGCTGGAAAAGCGGATTGATGAAATCGAGAAGGATCAAGCCGCCGCCTTAAAGGCCGCTGCCCGGAATCCCGACGAACGGCAGGTGCAGAAGCTCAGGAAGTACAAGGCGCTGGGCGTTGCCTTCCAGCAGCTTAAGGATGTGCTGAGCGCGGCGCAACTGAGCGTCGAGGAACTGGGGCATATCAACGATATCTTCGGCCTGCTGCCCGGCAGGATCAAGGTTTATTACGATTACATGGTCAAGCTCGACGCGGAATTGACAGGAATGATCGAAGAAATATCGGGTGAGGATTATCGCGCGCTATACGCGCGCGCGCAGCGCATCATCGATCTGGTACAGAATGGCAAAGACGCCCTCAGCGGCGCAGATGTGGCGGATGTGCGGAACCCCGGCCCCAGCGTCAAGGAGATGCTGGAACCGCTGAAAGCGGAAATGCAGGAAATGGGCGGTCATGGCGACGGGTACAAGGTGCTGGCCGATGGCCGTCTGGTACACAATCGCTAGGCTCCAGACTTATTAATTTCGGAAATTTACAAGAACAACCCCCTCTCCCCATCGGGGAGAGGGGACATAATCGATAGGGCCTGATCCTGGATATCAACCTTTTCAGGAAAGAGTCCCGTTTAATCAGACAATGAAATTGACAAGCTTTTCGGGAACGAAAATCACTTTCTTGATGTTCTGGCCTTCCAGTTTCTCGGCGATGACGGGCAGGTCCTGCGCCAGCTTTTTGACCTCGGCTTCCGGTTGCGCGCGTCCGACCAGAATCTCGGCGCGTTTCTTGCCGTTGATATGCACCGTTACCAAAACGGTGTCGGATTGCAGCCAGTGCGGATCGTAGGACGGCCATGGGTGATAGGCGAGGCTTTCAGCGTGGCCGAGGCGGTGCCAGAGCTCTTCGGCCATGTGCGGTGCGAAGGGGGCCAGCACCAGCACGAATTTCTCGGCGATTTCCCTGGGCAGCCTGTCTTGCTTTTTGGCGAGATTCACCAGCTCCATCATCTTGGCGATGGAGGTGTTGAAGCGCATGTTTTCGATGTCGTCGCCGACTTTTTTCACCGTGATGTTGATCTCGCGGCGCAGTTCGTCTGTGGCCGCGGACTCTTTTTCATCGGTAACGCCGTCGCTCAGCTTGCCGGTTTCGCTATCGATCAGCAGCGACCAGGCACGTTCGAGGAAGCCGTGAACGCCTTTGACGCCGCTGGTTTGCCATGGCTTTACCGCTTCCAGCGGGCCCATGAACATTTCATAGAGGCGTAAGGAGTCGGCGCCGTATTCCGCGACCACGTCGTCGGGGTTGACGACGTTGAGTTTTGATTTCGACATTTTTTCCTCGCGCGCGGCGAGCGGCGTGTCCGTTCCTTTGACGAACGGTTTGCCGTCGCGGTATTCGACATCGTGGGGGCCGTAGAATTTGCCCTTGTCGTCGCGGTGGCTGATGCCGAGGATCATGCCTTGATTGAAAAGTTTCTTAAACGGCTCTTTGGTATGGACCAGTTTGCAGTCGTACAGCACCTTGTGCCAGAAACGCGCGTAGAGCAGGTGCAATACCGCGTGTTCGACGCCGCCGACATAGAGATCGACGGGACCCCAGTATTTTTCGGCTTCTGGGTCGAACGGCATTTTGTCGTTGGCGGGGTCCATATAACGCAGGTAGTACCAGCACGAACCTGCCCATTGCGGCATAGTGTTGGTTTCGCGCAGCAGCGTTTCACCGTTCATTTCGACTTTCATCCAGTCGGTCGCGCGTGCCAGCGGCGGCTCGCCTGTGTCGGTGGGTTTATATTCGCTCAACTCGGGGAGTGTAATCGGCAGTTGGTCGTAAGGAACCGGAATGATCTCGCCTGACTTTTGATTGTGCAGGATCGGGAACGGTTCGCCCCAGTAACGCTGGCGCGAAAACAGCCAGTCACGCAGTTTATAGGTGGTTTCACCCTGACCGGCGCCTTTTTCTTCCAGCCATTTAATCATCTTCGCTTTGGCTTCGGCGGTCGGCAGGCCATCGAGGAAGCCGGAGTTCATCGCGATGCCTTCTTCACCGTAAGCGGCTTCGGCAACGTTGCCGCCTTTGACTACTTCGATGATGGGCAAGTTAAAGACTTTGGCGAATTCGTAATCGCGTTCGTCGTGGCCGGGCACGGACATGATCGCGCCGGAGCCGTAATCGGCTTTCACGTAGTCAGCAATCCAGATCGGTGTTTTCGCGCCGTTGACCGGGTTTACCGCGTAAGCGCCGGTAAAGACGCCGGTTTTTTCCTTGGCGGCGGCGGTTTCACGGTCGAGGTCGCTGGTGTTCTTCACTTTATCGATATAGGCGTCGATGAACGGTTTGTTTTCTTTCGTGGTGATTTTTTGCACCAGCGGATGTTCCGGGGCCAGCACGCAGAAAGTCGCACCGAACAAGGTGTCCGGACGGGTAGTGAAGACTTCGAAACTGTCTTTGCTGCCTTCGATACCGAAGGTCACGCGCGCGCCGACGGATTTGCCGATCCATTGGCGCTGCATCTCGATAATCCCGGCGGGCCAGTCGAGTTCATCAAGGTCGGTCAGCAGGCGTTCGGCATAGGCGGTGATTTTCAGCATCCATTGGCGCATCATGCGGCGCTCTACCGGGTCGCCGGTTTCAACGTATTTGCCGTCCTGCACTTCTTCGTTGGCCAGCACCGTGCCCTGGGCCGGGCACCAGTTGACCGGGACTTCGGCGAGATAGGCGAGGCCTTGTTCGTACAGCTTCAGGAAAATCCACTGTGTCCAGCGATAATATTCGACCTTGCTGGTGTCGATCTCGCGCTTCCAGTCGTAAGACAGGCCGAGGCGTTTGATCTGCTTGCGGAAATTGGTGACGTTTTCTTTTGTGATGACTGCCGGGTGGCGGCCTTCGCGCACGGCAGCGCGTTCAGCCGGCAGGCCGAAAGCGTCCCAGCCCATCGGGTGCAGTACGTTAAAGCCGTTCATGCGTTTGTAACGCGCGATGATGTCGGTGGCGGTGTAGCCTTCCGGGTGACCCAAGTGCAGCCCCGCGCCCGAAGGGTAGGGGAACATCTCCAGCACGTAATATTTCGGCTTGCTGTAATCGTTCGGCACGCTGAAGGTGGCGTTATCCTCCCAGTGCTTTTGCCATCTGGGTTCGATTGCGGAGGGGTCGTATTTCGCGCTCATCTCTTGTCTCTTGCTTTTGTTTATTCATATGAAATTGCAGATTATTTTCCGGGATTATGAATAGCATAACGATCTGCGGGAATCATCGGGATTGTGGCTGCATTTTTTTATTATGTAATATTTTTGATTTTATAATGCCTAAAAGGGAGAAAACGCTTTGCCCTCAGGCCTTGATTTGTCAAAGTATCCGCACCAGTTCTAGAAAAAACATACCTGAACCAGAAGGATACCCTTACTGATGGCCGTTCCTCACGACCTTCCGCTTGTAACGACCGTGGCCACGGGCCTGGGACTGGCCTTCGTTTTCGGGTTGATCGCCAATAAGCTCCGTATCCCGCCCATCGTCGGCTATCTGCTGGCGGGCGTCGTGATCGGGCCTTATACGCCGGGTTTCGTCGCCGATATCCATCTGGCCGAGCAACTGGCCGAGATCGGTATCGTACTTTTGATGTTCGGGGTCGGTCTGCATTTCTCGCTGCAAGATCTGATGGATGTCCGCAAAATCGCCTTGCCGGGCGCCGTGGTGCAGATCAGCGCGGCCATGGCGATGGGCGTCGGCCTTACGTATTTCTGGGGCTGGTCGCTGGCCAGCGGCATGATGTTCGGCCTGGCGCTTTCGGTGGCGTCCACGGTCGTGCTGTTGCGCTCGCTCGAAGAACATAACCTTACGCAGACCAATGACGGGCGTATCGCCATCGGCTGGCTGATCGTCGAGGATCTGGCCATGGTATTGGCGCTTGTATTGATTCCGGCGCTGGCGGTTAAAGCCGGCGCACCGGTCGAGGGCGCGGAAGAGGCCGCGCAAATGCCGATCTGGCAAACGCTGGGTATCGCGCTTGGCAAGGTGGCGGTATTCGTGGCGATCATGATCGTCGTCGGCAAGCGGTTCCTGCCGTGGCTGCTGACGGTGGTGGCGCATACGCGTTCGCGCGAACTGTTCACGCTGGCGGTATTCGGCATGGCGCTGGGGGTGGCGTTCGCCGCTTATAAGCTGTTCGGCGTGTCGTTCGCGCTGGGGGCGTTCTTCGCCGGCATGATGATCCGTGAATCCGACCTGAACCATGAAGTCGCCGATCGCGCCCTGCCTTTCCAGGATGCGTTCGCGGTTATTTTCTTCGTCGCGGTAGGGATGCTGTTCGACCCGCAAATCCTGATCGACGAACCTGTGCATGTATTGCTGGTGGTCGGCATTATCATGATCGGGAAATCGCTGGCGGCGCTCGGAATCGTACTGTTGTTCGGTTATCCGCTCAAGACGGGCCTGCTGGTGTCGGCAGGATTGGCGCAGATCGGCGAATTCTCGTTCATCCTGATTACGCTTGGCATGACCTATGGCCTGCTGCCGGAAGAAGGGCGTAACCTGATCCTCGCGGGGGCGATGATTTCCATCGCGCTGAACCCGCTGACCTTTTACAGCTCGCGCAAGATGTTCGCGTATGTCGGGCGCAAGCCGAAGCTTTCACGCATGTTCAACGTGCGTGATAACGATCTTTCGCATCTGCGTCCGGATGAAAAGCAGATCCTGCGCGATCTGGTCGTGCTGGTCGGTTATGGCCGCGTGGGCCGTTATATTTCCGAGAATATCCAGAAAGCGCATATCGACCTGGTCGTGGTCGATGAGAACCGCGAGCGTGTAGAAATGCTGCGTGAAAACGGCTTCCACGCGATTGCCGGTGACGCGAGTTACGCCGAGGTGTTGCAGGAAGCGGCGATCGAGAAGGCGCGTGCAATGGTGATCGCCGTCCCGGATCCGTTCGAGGCACGCCGCATCCTTGAAACCGCGCGGGAACTGAAACCGGATATCAAGGTTCTCGTCCGCGCCCATAACGATGAGGAACTAACCTATTTCATGGAGCAGCAGGTCGATCTGGCGCTGACAGGGCCATATGGTCGAATATCTCCATGGCATGGAACCGGCAAAACAGAAAGCTCATTAATCCGCCATGAAGTCAGTGGGCATCATTGGGGGCGGTTTTTCTGGATTGTCGACGCTGGCGGCACTGGTGCGCCACGCCGCCGTTCCCCTTCATATTACGATTTATCATCCCGACAGCGCGGTGGGGCGCGGCAGGGCTTACAGCACGCAGGACCCCGGCCACCTCCTGAATGTGCGGGCGGCGGCCATGGGCGCCCATGCCGGGCAGGATGACGATTTTCATGCGTGGCTGATCGCGCGGCATATGCCTTATGACGCGGGCGATTTTGCATCGCGCGCGTTGTATGGCCGTTATCTCGACCATGTGCTGGCGCAGACGCTGGTCGCGGCGCAGGGCAAGGATATACGCGTATTCATGGCGCATGAAAAAGCGCTGGATGTGCAACCGGCGCCCGCCGGGCTGCTGGTCAAAACGGCGGTGGGGCAATATGCCCATGACGCCGCCATCCTGGCTTGCGGCAATGACCGTCCGCGCACGCCGGCGCTGGGGCAGGGTGTCGCCCGCCATGCGGGCTGGTGGAAACACCCTTATCAGGCCGATCGCTGGCGCGATATTGCGCGGGCGGGCCATATCATCATCATCGGCAGCGGCCTCAGCATGATTGATGCGCTGGTCACGCTGGTGCGCGCGCAATATGACGGCGACATCACGGTCCTTTCCCGTCACGGCCAGATTCCCATGGCCCATCCGGGTACTGCTAATGCATTCCTATGGGACGCCGAAGATATCGAGCGCATCCGTACGCCGGCCCTGCTGATGCGGCAGGTGCGCTTGCAGGCCGTGCGCTCCCAAGCCGACTGGCGTGACGTGCTGGACGGTTTGCGGCCCCAGGCCAACACGATATGGCGCCGTTTCAGCGCGGCGGACCGCAAGCGCGCGCAGCGTTATATGTCTTTCTGGAACAATCGCCGCCACCGTATCCCGCAGGTCATGCATGACATGGTTTCCCGCCTGAGCGAGCAGGGGCAGTTGCGGCTGATCGCGGGCCGCGTCGATAAGGTAGAGGCGATGGGCCGCTCGCTCAATGTTTATACCTCGGCAGGGGTCAAGGAAGGCCAGATCGTCATCAATTGCCTGGGGTACGACTACGGCGTCGTGCCTGATGGCGGCGGCCTGCTTTCGGAATTGGCGACATCGGGCATGGTGGGCGTGGCGGACGGTTTTCCCTATCCGGCGCGCGATTGCCTGCAAATGCACGCGCGGCATCCGCTATACGGCGTAGGGCCGCTATGGCAGGGTTATTTCATCGAGAGCACAGCCGTGCGCGATATCCGCCTGCAGGCGGATCAGGTGGCGCGGGATATCCTGAAGTCGCAGGGTTAGGTTCGTGACTCATACATTCGCGGAAAAAGAGAATCTGAACACAACGCGCACAACGATCACGACGAAATCCGGCTTATACCGTCATCC
>CAKTCH010000061.1 GCA_934538895.1 uncultured Alphaproteobacteria bacterium | reverse complement strand
CCGACACCAGACAGCCGCCAAGAAAGCCGATACTGACAGGTAATATCGCGCTGATATGCAATTGCGAGCGGGGAAAATTGATTTTGTAAGGCAGGGACTTGAAGAAAGATTTGTCATGCAGCGGCGAAAGGATGCTGTCCCGCGCGCCGCCCCTATGCAGCAGCGCCCTGCCGCTTTCATAAAACATGATAAGCCCCATGACCCCCAGCAACAGGACATAGAGCAACGGAATGGCGAAATCGATCTGCCCGATATGTTGCAGCAGCTTGAAGATCATCGCCCCGAGGAAAGTGCCAACCACACTACCTGCAAGCATGACGCCCGCAAGCTTCACATCGACGTTGCCGGTACGGAAGTGCCCGAGCATCCCGGACAGGCTGGTGGACACCAGCTGATTGGCCTGCGTCCCCACGGCTATGGCGGGCGGCACGCCCATGAACATCAGGAAAGGCGTTGCGAGAAATCCGCCGCCGACACCGAAGACACCCGACATAAAGCCGACGACGACGCCCAGCAGAAGGACGGCTTCCGCGGGAATCGCCATTTCAGCAATCGGCAGGTAAATAAGCATTCAGACCCCTTGGCGGGTATCCGCGAGGCCAGCCCTAGTAAGCCGTGGTGTAATTGCCTTCCGGCCCGCGCAGGATGGTACGGCCATCATTCATGAAGTTACGGTAATGGCCTGTCAGTAATTCGTGATTGGCCTTTTTGAAATCGATGGACTTGGCGATGCTGAGGAACGGCCCTTTCCATTTCTCGAACGCATCCCTGTGGCACGAGCAATCCAGGATATAAACGCGGTTGTTATAAAGCGACGCAAACAAAACCGAGCGGCGTTCCATTTCCGGATAAGGCACAGACGCTGTGTATCCGGCCTCGGCGAAGCTCGCCCAACCCCGGCCCATGCCGGTGGCGTTTTGCAGGTTATAAAGCTCCGGCTGCTGGTACTCGCGCAGATACTGGTCCCAGAAGCTTAAAGAATATTCGACCTTCTGAACGTCCTTGTTAAAGCGCGGCGGGAAAATGGCATAGCGTTTGTCTTCATGGCTGCGGATACGGCAATAGGCATTGGCGCGTCCCGAGGGCGCCGCCAGTGTCACCAGATCGTCCGGGTCCTGCCCGTTTTCAATTTCCCATGTATCGGGGTAAGACAGCGTCATGCCCGACTTCGTATCTTCCCAGACGAAATAATCGGCCTTGGCCACGGAAGCCGTGCCGGTCAGAAGAGCCAGAGCCAGCAGGGAAGTCAAAAACGAGCGCATGTGCGGGTTTCCTAAAGATTATAAGAATTCAAGACCTGTCTATTTTGCTATTATAGACGGCAAAAGGCAAATAGCTTGTTAAGCAATCGCCGCCAGAAAGCCCGAAACAATCGTACCGCACCAGATCCAGGCGCTGATAGGAAGGGATGGGATGGTAAAACCTTGGAAATCCGCCGCCCTGGCTCAGCCCGGCCACAAGCTCTTGGCAAATTATATATGGAATATCCGGCAGCAAAAGGACCATCGATACCTAACCCAGCCTTGCCGTTAATCGCTGATTCCAGATAAAGTCTTTTTACAGGGACCTTGATATACGACCCACAAGGCATGACTCGCGATGGATTTCTTAAACCGCCTTTTCTCGAAACTAACCCGTAAGCAGGAAAAAGAACCTGTCATATTGCGCGTTATCGATATAACCGGCAGATATCCATCGGAAGATAGCAAGAATGTTGATCTCCTTAAAAGCGCCGTGCTTAAATCCTTGTCCTGCGCAGAAAAATCCGGCACGTCTCTCGTTGTCGATCTGGATAGAACGCGCGGCTATTCATCCAGTTTTTTAAATAAGGTTTTTAGCAATCTGGGCGGGCCGGGCTTTTATCAGAAGAACTTTACCGGCCACCCCCCTTTGATACGCTTTAAATCGGAAGACATAAGTTTGGTCATGGAAATCCACAGTTATTTGAATACAGGCGCTAATAAAGCAGCCTCCAGAACTAAGCCTTCCAGAACCCCATAATATCCATTGCATCACGCAGAACCGGACGGGCGATAATATCCGCCTGCTCCGCGCCGTCTTTCAGGATGCGATCGATTTCCTGCGGGTTGGCCAGAAGATCGGTCATGCGCTCCGTAATGGGGGACAGGCGCTTCACGGCCACTTCCGCCAGGGCGGGTTTGAAAGCAGACCATTGCTGGCCGCCGAATTCTTTCAGCACGTTGGCCTTGGTCTGGCCGTTCAGTGCGGCATAGATGGTCACAAGGTTGTCGGCCCCCGCCCGGCCTTCCAGCCCCTCGATGGTTAAAGGCAGAGGTTCGGAATCGGATTGCGCGCGTTTGATCTTGCTGGCGATGGTTTCCGCGTTGTCGGTCAGGTTGATGCGCGAGAGATCGGATTCATCCGACTTGCTCATTTTCTTGCTGCCGTCTTTCAGCGACATGACGCGCGTCGCCTCACCCAGAATCTGCGGCTCGGGCTGCGGAAAGAAATCGGTTTTATAACGCGTGTTGAAAGTGGAGGCGATTTCACGCGCCAGTTCCAGATGCTGTTTCTGATCCTCGCCCACAGGCACATGCGTCGCCTTGTAGACCAGAATGTCAGCCGCCATCAGCACAGGATAGGCGAACAGGCCCAGCCCCACGCGCTCGGCGTTTTTACCGGCCTTGTCCTTGAACTGGGTCATGCGTTCCAGCTTGCCCATCTGCGTGATGGTGGACAGCAGCCACATCAATTGCGAATGCGCCGGCACAGCCGACTGCGGAAAAATAATGGCCTTTGCCGGATCGATACCCGCCGCGATATAAGCCGCCGCGATCTCGCGCGTGGAGCGGCGGAGGTTTTCCGGTTCCTGCGGCACGGTAACGGCGTGCAGATCGACCACGCAGAAGATGCATTCGTCGCCCTGCTTTTGCAGATCGACCCAGTTCTTGAGCGCCCCGAGATAATTACCAAGGTGCAAATTGTTCGTCGGCTGCATTCCGGAGAAGATGCGTTTTTTCGTCATCTGACTGTTTCTTTCTGAATATCCTGAAATTCTGAAGGGGGAAAGGCTGCCGTGGCAGCCATGACGCGCAACGGCACGCCCGTTTCTATGAGCGTCGCCAGAGCCAGATATCGTTAAAGCCTGCGGTCATTTTCAAATCCTTCAGCAAGGTTACTATAATCATGGCACCGCCGGTAAGTCCAGCGTTTATAAGTCTGTTTCCTGCACGGTCGTGGCATCGACCGCGGCGACCTTGCGGCGGCGAGTGAAATATTTTTTCAAATCGCCAAAGCGGAATATGCCTGTGAAATGCGCGCTCAGGAAATAAACGCCAGCCCCCGCGCCCACCAAAAAGCCCAGAGCCGCAACCTGCCGCCAGAAGACGCCATGGAACCACGGCTGCGCATACCATGAGATAGCGAAAATCGTACATCCCATCAGCAACGCGCACCCGGCAATGCGCGGCACAGTACGTTTTAAACGGGCATCGAACATGGTGGTATCGTTCCCGCGCAACCCGCGCCAGAGGAAATAACATTGCACCCATCCGGCAAGACCCGTGGCCAGCGCGATACCGGCGACATCAAGAAACTGCGTCAGCACCAGCGCCACACCGATATTCACAAGCGCCATGATGGCGGCGATTTTAACCGGCGTCTTGGTATCCTGCCGGGACCAGTAGGCGGAGGAAAAAATCTTCACGCCGACATAGGCAGGCAAACCGATAGCAAGGCACGCCAGTGCCGGCGCCGCGCGGGCGGTATCAGCCGCGGTGAATTCGCCACGCTCGAACAGCACCTGGATAATATCGTGCGTCACCGTCATCAGCGCGACGGCGGCAGGTACGGTGAAAAACAGGCAATATTCCAGCGCGCGATTGAAGAGATCCCGCGCTTCACCTTTATTATCCGCCGCCAGCGCCTTGGTCAGCATCGGCAGCAGTGCCGTGCCCACGGCGATGCCGACCACGCCCAGCGGCAACTGGAACAGCCGATCAGCATAGTAAAGCGCGGAAATCGCCCCTGCCGACAGGAACGAAGCGATCATGATATCGGCGAATAAATTGACGTGAATGATGCCCGCCCCCAGCACGCCCGGCCCCATCAGGCGGTAAAGCTTGCGCGCGCGCGCGCTCAGGCGCGGGCGCACCAGCGGCAACTGGATTTTATAGCGGCGCAGAAACCACCATAGCCATGCCAGCTGAACCACGCCTGAAACGGCGACACCCCACGAAAGCGCATGGCCTACCGTCGGGAATTGATCGGAAATCAGCATGAACCCGATCTGGCAGATATTGAAGAACACCGAGGCCGCCGCGAAAGGGCCGAATTTATCATGCGCGTTCAGCATCCCGCCGACCAGCGCCGCCAATGACATCAACAGCAGATAAGGAAACGTGATCTGCGACATGCCGACGGCCAGATCATATTGCTCTGTCCCCGCCTGAAAACCCGGCGCGATGGCATAGATGACCCATGGCATCGCCAGCATAATGATCGCGATGAAGACGCTGAGGATCGCCAGCATGGTCATGAAAGCCTGGCCCGCGAATTTTCCGGCTTCTTCCTCGCCTTCCTTTTGCAGCGTCTCGGCATAAAGCGGCACGAAGGAAACGCTGAAAGCGCCCTCGGCGGTGACATGACGGAAAAAATTCGGCAGTTTGAGCGCCACCACGAAAGCATCGGCCACCGGCCCCGCCCCGAGGAAATAAGCGGTCATGACGTCGCGCACGAAACCGACCACCCGGGAAAGCCCGGTCAGCCCGCCTACAGTCGCCATCGCCTTGATTAATTTCATAATTTTCCTGCCCAGCGGCTACAATAAAGACAGGGGCATAGCGCTGGCAAGCCCCTGTAACGATATGTCGAAGAAGAATACAGGGAGAAAGTTAGCCCTTTCCCGCCCGTACCCGCCCTGTTAGTCTGCCGCCCATGAAGCAGATGAGAAACCCCGAAGGCGAATGGTTTGGCACCAGACGCGTGAAAGCCGAAGACAAGGCGACGCTTGTGCGCGGCGTCTTCGATTCCGTGGCGGATAGCTACGACGTTATGAACGACGTCATGTCGGGGGGCGTCCACCGCCTCTGGAAAGATCGCCTGATCCGACTGATCCGCCCGAAACCGGGCCTGCGTTATCTCGACGTCGCGGGCGGTACGGGCGATATCGCCTTTCGCATCCGCAAGACCGCCGGGCCTGATGCCCCGATTACCGTCTGCGATATCAATGCCGAAATGCTGCGTGTGGGCCGCGACCGCGCCCTGAACAAAGGCTGGGTCGATGACTTTGAATGGGTCACGGGCGATGCTGAAAAACTGCCCGCCCCCAGCGACAGCGTCGATGTTTACACCATTGCCTTCGGCCTGCGAAACGTTACCCGGATCGACAATGCTTTGAGGGAGGCCTGCCGCGTCCTGAAGCCCGGCGGGCGCTTTTTCTGCCTTGAATTCAGCCACGTCGAAGACCCGTTTTTAGGACCGCTTTACGACCGTTATTCCGAAATGCTGATCCCGCGCATGGGTCAATTGATCGCCAGGGATCGCGACAGCTATCAATATCTCATTGAAAGTATTAGAAAATTCCCAACACAGCGCCAATTGACCCGCCGCATGACGCAGGCCGGGTTCACCGCCGCGTCATTCACCAATCTCAGTTTCGGCATCGCGGCGATCCATCAGGGCCTTAAAGCCTGATTATCCACAGAAACTTGATTTTTACTGTGTTTTCAACGGCTCCGCCGTTGCGCACGCCATGATTTTTCCTTATTCCTCTATTAGAAAACAGGTTCAGGAGAGTCCGGAGTTGGGCTTTCGCCTTTTACGTCCGTTATTTAGGAAGCAACAAATGAGCATCATTCGTAACATTACCCCCGCAGTCGCCGTTATGGTTGCCGGTCTGGCAGGCGCCTATCTCGTATATGACAATTTCTTCACTGCACGCGGCGGCGCTGAATACGCGGCGATTTCTCCGGCGGCGGGTGAATCCACGGAAGATGCGATCATCATCGCCGAAACGGACGCACCGCTTACGGAAGCCACCGTATCCGTTGAATCGACGCCGGTTGCCGAAACGACCGAAGTCGCGCCGGACGGCACAGTGACCCAGACCGTAACCGATGTCGTCACCACCACGACTGAAACGGCCCCGGTTCCGGCCCCGAACTGCGACATGCTGCAAGCCGCTGTCACGGCAGCCATGGGCACAGCCGGCGTTGAAAAGGCGCAAAAAGATTTGGCTGAATGCCTCGCCGCGCAGGCTTCTGTGAAAACGGAAGTCGCTGCCGATGCTGCCGTTATCGATGCGGACGCACACACCGCAGAGTTTACGAAGGCCGATACAGACGGCGATGGCAAGCTGAGCCGCGATGAAGCCGTAGCTGCCAACCCGAATGTAGCCGCCGAGTTTTCCAGGATCGACTCTGACGGCGATGGCTTCATCACTCCCGAGGAAGATAAAGCCGCTCTCGCAGCTCCGAAAGAAGCAACGGAAGAAACCGCCCCGGCAGTTGAAGATCACAGCGCGCACTAATGCGGCGACTCGACCTTCCTGATAAAATTGTCTAGGATAACCCCGCCGGAAACAGCGGGGTTTTCTTTTAACCCCATCGCTAAAGCAGGAGATATAGAATGGACAGGATCAAAGTCGCGCTGACAACCTTTTCTCACGCCGAAGGCATTCCCCTGCCCGCTTATGCGACAGAGCAATCCGCCGGCATGGATCTGTGCGCCGCCATCGATGCGCCGATCACACTGACACCCGGCACGCGCACGTTGATCCCGACAGGTCTTGCCATCGCCCTGCCCGCCGGTTTCGAAGCGCAGGTGCGCCCGCGCTCCGGCCTGGCGCTCAAGAACGGCATAACCGTCCTCAACAGTCCCGGCACGATCGATGCCGATTACCGCGGCGAGATTAAAATCATCCTCGCCAATCTCAGCACCGAGCCCTTCACCATAGAGCGCGGAATGCGCATCGCCCAGATGGTGATCGCCCGCCACAGCACCGCCACATGGGAAGTGGTGGCCGCACTGGAAGAAACCGCACGCGGCGCAGGCGGCTTCGGCTCTACCGGAACGCGGTAGCATAAGATCAAGCGTATCCCCCTCCCTTGAAGGGGTGGGGGATATAATTCAGCAGGAAAGAAGAAAAAGGGTTTTTCCCCGGAAAATCACGGCTATAAAATGGAAAACCCTTTATCCGCCCTGCTGCCTGTCGTAAAAATAAGACATGTCTCACGCAGCCCTGAAAACAGCAGAAGCCTTCGTCGCCGAAGGCCATACGCCCATGATGGCGCAATATCATGCCGTCAAGGCGCAATATCCCGATTGCCTGCTGTTCTATCGCATGGGCGATTTTTACGAGATGTTCTTCAACGATGCGCTTGTGGCTTCCGCCATTCTCGACATTACGCTAACCAAGCGCGGCAAGACGCAGGGCGATGAAATCCCCATGTGCGGCGTGCCGTTCCATGCGCACGAAGCCTATATGGCCCGGCTGATCCGCGCCGGACACAAGGTCGCTATCTGCGACCAGACCGAAACGCCGGAAGAAGCCCGGCAGAAGCGCGGCTCGAAAGCGCTGGTGAACCGCGACGTCATCCGCGTGGTCACGCAAGGCACACTGACCGAGGAGGGCTTGCTCGACGCCCGCAGCAATAATTACCTCGCCTGCCTTGCCGAAGTCGGCGGGCAATACGGGCTTTCATGGCTCGAACTTTCCACCGGCGCATTCTACGTCCAGCCCGTGCTGGAAAGAGATCTCGCCATGGCGCTGGGCCGCGTGAGCGCCAGCGAATTACTGATCGCCGACCGCCTGAGCCAGAAGGAAAGCCTCTTCGACCTGCTGGCCCTGATACGTGACACGCTGACCGTGCAACCGGGCAGCCTGTTCGACAGCGACAACGCCCGCAAACGCCTTGAGGATTTGTTCGGCGTCGGCACGCTGGATGCCTTTGGCGGTTTCAGC
>CAKTCH010000060.1 GCA_934538895.1 uncultured Alphaproteobacteria bacterium | reverse complement strand
TTCATGGATCATTCCATGCTGGCGCGTTTCGACAAAGACGGCAAAGGCGTGTCGCCGCGCAACTTCATCGAAAAAGCCTTCAATCAGGTCGATACCGACAAGAGCGGCGTGATCGAATTCAAGGAATGGAAAGAGGTCTACGACCGCAGCCGCAGCCCCCTGAGCGCCAGACAATGGCGTTATAACCAGTAGTTTCCAGCAGGAACGGCAAAGGGGCGCAAATCGCGCCCCTTTCTCGCTGGCGGGCCTCATGGCCGGGGCGGCAAGAGGGAAAAACAGCAGCCGATGGGGCGCGGCGCTTGTTTCCACGAAAATCTGAAAAGATTATTTCATTCAATTTCAATAAGTTCCATCGGAAATTGCTAATTTTTGATAAAGTTCCGCTTGCAGGGGTTCCGGTGGGCTGGTAACTTCTCGGTCATTCAGTTTATGAATTCGGGAGTGCTTTGGAAGACCCTTTTAGAGGGCTTGCATCGCGTTCCCCAAGACGAAACCCAAAGGCCAAACCCAAAGGAAGAAACCGTAAAATGTTTCATCGTCCCAAAACAGATCAGCCCGGTGAGCAGACGACAAACATGTCCGAGACACAGGCTACTGACAGAACCAACACTTACAGCAAACCCGAGGAAAAAAATATGACCGCGAATACAAGCGAACAACAGGACACTCAAGCACGCGTAGATATCCCTGGCGGTGCCGCTGCTTTCCAGCGCCCGGGCGCGGCGCAGCCGGGCCGTGTTCCTCCTGGCTCCGCCTATGCGACGGCGCCGGCGGCGGCTTATCCGGGTGCGGGCAGCTATAGTGCCGCAGGCATTGCGCGCACGCCGACGACATCCGATGGCCGCCGTCTGGTGATCGGCGAAGGCATCAGCATTTCCGGTGAGATCGAGGCTTGCGACACGCTGGTTGTCGAAGGCACGGTGGAAGCGGCCCTGAAAGGCGCGCGTATTCTTGAGATCTCCGAAAACGGCACATTCTACGGCACGGTTGAAATCGACGAGTGCACCATCGCGGGCCGTTTCGAAGGCGACATCACGGTCAATGGCCGTTTGAGCATCCGCTCCACAGGTTCCATCACAGGCACGATGTCCTACAAGGAACTGGCTGTTGAAGCCGGTGCGACCGTAGACGGCAAAATCACGCCCCTGTCCGCCAAGGGCATGGCGAAGGCTGACAAGCCGGGAAAGCCTAGGGCAGCACGCGCCGAGAATGACAGCAGCTCCCAGCTGCCGTTCGGCAATGCGAACGAAGCTGCCTGAGCAGATATATCATAAGGCATCGAACGGGCCCCTATAAGCGCATAGCAGACAAGGGTGAAAAGGGGCCCGGCAGCCATGATAAAAACTTCCGAAAATTTAATACGCTATCTGATGGTGCATACGCGCCGGAAAGGCCGTCTGGCTTTCTCGTCCCGCGATGCCTTGTCGCTGATCCTGATCGCCGGTTTGCCGTTCGTCATGGTCAACTCCATCTCCATCAATAAGACGCTCCATCAGAACAGGGCCTATGCCTACGCGTCGTCGCCGCTGGCGGAAATTCCCGCGAACGATGCCGGGCGCCTGAGCCGCCAGTTCGCGGCGCAAGTCAAAGGCAGCCCCGCTTCATTGCTGAAACTCAAGGGCGCGCAGATCGGCATGATCTTCAGCGCGCCCGGCCTGCAACGCCACGAAGGCGATATGGATGTCTGGCAGTACCGCACCGACGATTGCGTTCTTGATCTCTATATCGCCGATAATGGCCGCGGGCAGGTCGTGCATTACGAAACCCGGACCCGCGCGTCAGGCGTGGGGAGTATGGATGCCGCCGCTGTTCGCGATTGCGTACGCACCGTCCTCAACGGGCATGATGGCCAGAAATCGCTGGTTTTCGCATCGCGCTAGGCGCGGTGATACGCCTCAGGCAGCGTTCTCCTGCATCAGGCGGATTTTATCTTTTTCCTTGAAACCGCAGACCTTGTACACCGGGCATTGCGCGCAAAGCGGCATCCGGGCCTTGCAGATATAGCGGCCATGCAGGATCAGCCAGTGATGGGCGTGGCGGCGGAATTCCTGCGGCACCACGTCTTCCAGCCCGGCTTCGACCTTATCGACATTGCTGCCGGGGGCAAGGCCCGTACGGTTACAGACGCGGAAGATATGCGTATCGACTGCCATGGTTTCTTCCCCGAAAGCGATATTGAGTACGACATTCGCGGTCTTGCGCCCCACGCCGGGCAGCTTCACCAGCTCATCGCGCGTGCGCGGTATTTCACCTTGATAATCGCGCACCAGTATTTCTGAAAGCGCGATTACGTTTCTGGCCTTGGCGTTATAAAGGCCGATGGTTTTGATATACGCCTTCAAACCTTCCTCACCCAGTTTGACCATTTTCTGCGGCGTGTCGATTTTGGCGAACAGCGCCTTGGTGGCCTTATTGACCCCCTTATCTGTCGCCTGCGCCGAGAGCACGACCGCCACCAGCAAAGTGTAGGAGTTCACATACTCGAGTTCCCCTTTAGGTTCGGGGTTCAGGCTTTGCAGGATCGAGAAAAATTCATATATTTTTTGCGGCTTCATGGCGGGACTATACCATGAATCGGATTGGCGGCGAGGTCTTCTCCGCTTAAGATCGTTTTATGAGCGATGTTCCCATGAAAGTAATCGCGGACGCGATCGATTATATCGTGACGCATTGGCAGGACCGGCCCGATCTGGACGCACTGGCGCAACGCGCCGGTTACGATCCCACGCACTTCCAGAAGACGTTCAGCAAGCTGGTCGGCATCAGCCCCAAGAAGCTGGGGCAATATATGGATGCGCGTCACGCGCGCGAATTCCTGCTGGAGGGGTACTCGACCCTTGATGCCGCTTATGCAGCGGGCCTGTCAGGCAATGGCCGCCTGTTTGATTTGATGGTGAATGTGGAAGCCGCCACGCCGGGGGAGGTGCAGAAGAAAGGGCAGGGGTTGCTCATTCAGTACGGTTTCCACCCGACGTCGCTCGGCGATATATTGATCGCGCAGACGGCACGGGGCCTGTGCTGGCTCGGTTTCGTGATGGACGGCGATCGCGGCGTACCGATGCAGCGCCTGCGCGCTTACTGGCCGCGCGCGCAGTTCGTTGAAGATACGGCGGCAACGGCAAAGACCGCGCTGCGGATCATGGATATGTGGCGCGGAAAGCCGCAGCCGAAAATGAATATCCATCTTTACGGCACCAACTTTCAGATACAGGTCTGGCAGGCTTTGCTGAAAATCCCGTGCGGGGGCGCGGTAAGTTATCAGGACGTGGCGCATTATCTGGGCAAGCCGAAGGCGAGCCGCGCGGTCGGCGGCGCGGTGGGCGCCAATCCCATATCGCTCTTGATACCCTGCCACCGGGTTATCCAGTCTTCGGGCATCATCGACAATTACGGCTGGGGCACGCCGCGCAAGAAGCTGATACTGGCGATGGAGGCGGATCTAGAGGCCCAGAACGTCGCGCATGGTATAGAATCCATGCGGCCTGTCCTTGAGCCACCGCGCCGCGCGTAAAGCGCCCTTTGCGAACAGGCTGCGGTTATGGGCGCGATGACCGAGTTCGACACGCTCGCCGGGGCCGAAGAAGGTAACCGTATGCTCGCCGACGACATCGCCACCGCGCTGGACGGCGTAGCCGATCGTACCCGCCTGGCGCGGCCCTTTCCGTGTTCCTTCCCCCTCACCCTGTCCCCTCCCGGGGGGAGAGGGCAAATGGGCGGAGGCCGCACGGCCCAGCATCAGGGCGGTGCCGGAAGGCGCGTCTATTTTGTTGCGGTGGTGGGTTTCAAGAATCTCAATATCGAAATCAGGACCGAGACGCGCCGCGGCCTGTTCCACCAGCGCGGCCAGCAGGTTGACGCCAACGCTCATATTGGCGGAGAAGAGCAGGGGGCATTCCCGCGCGGCATCGTGCATTTCTTTCATATCGGCTTCGGTCAGGCCGGTGGTGCCGATGACGATGGGTGTATGATGCTTGGCCGCCAGCCAGATATGCTTGCGCGTAGCAGCGGGCGTGGTGAAATCGATCACGGCATCGACGCGGTTTTCACTGCCGAACAGCTTTTCCGGATCGTCACCGGATGCCGTGCCCGCCGCGAACGACATACCGCCGCCATCCGATTCAAGCGCGGCGACCAGCATCCGGCCCATGCGGCCCTTATATCCGGCAATAGCGATTCTCATAAATAATCCTTCTATATCAAGGAAATGCAATGGCACAACCCAGTATACAGGAAGAGAGGGCCCGTGAGAATTGACAGTGATATCTTTTTATATTATGAAAAAATATAGATATCAATTGAATCAGGAGCAAATTAAAAAATGAACATCGCTGATATGCAAGCCGATTATAAAAAAGTGGCGCACGATCTAGAAGACAGGCTTGCACAGGGAGCTGCTTTCGAAGAAACCGTGCGCGATTCCTTCCGCGAGGATGAATCACTCATGCGCCAGTTTTTGCGCCATTGCGACCTGACCAGTCTGCGGTGCAGTTTTGAAAAACATCACGGTCAGGGTTTTTCCGATTCGCTGCTTAATTTCACCAATGGCATAAAGTACTTGCGCGATTTGACAAAAGATCCCGAGCGGCCTTATTTCATAGCAAGCGAGAAAGCATTTCAAGTACTGGAAGGCGCGCTGCACGGAGCACGCCTTATGCGTGAAAGCGGACATACTGCTTCCGCGATGCTGATCGAGGAACGTATCAGTACGGAATATTTACCGCGGATGCGCAAGGCAGAGGATCGCAACCGCCTGCGCGGTATTTTAATCCAGCATGAATACGGCCTCTAGATCCGCTTATTCCTTCAGGTCGCTCCAGACTTCCTTCATCTTCGAGAAGAAACCCGAAGATTGAGGGCTGTGCCGCCCCTGCGCGGTGCCGCCGAGCGATTTGTCCAGTTCTTTCAGCAAATCCTGTTGCTTGCGATTCAGGTTCATCGGCGTTTCCACCTGCACCTCAATGAACATATCGCCCACGGCATCGGAACGTAAGACCGGCATTCCCTTGCCTTTCAGGCGCAATTGCTGGCCGGTTTGCGTGCCTTCGGGAATCCTGACTTTGGTGCGCGCGCCGCCTATGGTGGGCACCTCGATCTCGCCGCCCAGCGCCGCGGTGGTCATCGGGATCGGCACGCGGCAATGAATGTTGGCACCGTCGCGGCGGAACAGCTTGTGCGCCCTGACCGAGAGCAGGACGTAAAGATCGCCTGCCGGACCGCCGCGGAAACCGGCTTCGCCTTCGCCCGCCAGACGAATGCGGCGCCCGCTTTCGATGCCTGCCGGAATCTTGACCTTCAACGCCTTCTCTTTTCTCAGCCGGCCCTGGCCCGCGCATTTCTTGCAGGGGTCGCGAATGATCTTGCCCGCGCCGTTGCAGGTGGGGCAGGTGCGTTCGATGGTGAAGAAACCCTGCTGCATCCGCATCCGGCCCTGACCGTTGCAGGCGGGGCATTGCTCTTCCGAAGTGCCGGGTTCGGCCCCGGAGCCGTCGCATTTGTCGCAGGTTTCGTTGGTGGGGACCCTGATGGTGGTTTCAACGCCTTTGAACGCTTCTTCAAGCGTGATCTCCATCGTGTATTGCATGTCCGGGCCGCGTTGCGGGCCGGTGCGCCCGCCGCCGCGATTCATCATATCGCCGAACATGTCTTCGAAAATATCGCTGAACGCGCCGCCGAAACCGCCGGTGAAGCCCCCGCCGCCCATGCCGCTACCCATGCCGCTGACGCCCTCGGCGCCGAACTGATCGTAGGCCGCGCGTTTTTGCGGATCTTTCAAAACGTCATAAGCCTCGTTCACTTCCTTGAACTTGACTTCGGCTTTGGGGTCGTCTTTGTTGCGATCGGGGTGGTATTGCATGGCCAGTTTGCGGAAAGCCTTTTTCAGGTCGTCCTCGCTGGCTTTACGGTCAACGCCGAGTGTCTGGTAATAATCCTTGGCCATATTCTTTATTTAATACCTTTAATTGCCACGCCGGCGAAAGCCGGAATCCCTTTGCCGGAAGGCGCAAGACCCCGGCTTTCGCCGGGGTGACATGCTTGCTTATTTTCAGGCTTTCTTGTCTTCGCCGTCATCGGGCGTGAGGTCGCTGAAATCGGCATCCACGACTTCTCCGCCGTCGTTCGCGGAGGCGTTGCCGTCGCCAGCATGGGCGCTGTCCGGGGCACCGGCGGCGTTTTCCTGCGCCTTACGGTAAGCGATCTCGCCCAGTTTCATGCTGGCCTGCGTCAAGGCATCGGTCTTCGCCTTGAGCTGGTCCTTGTCTTCCGAATCCATAACGGCTTTGAGATCGGATATGGCCGATTCCACTTTCGTTTTCTCATCCGCGGGAACCGAGTCTCCCAGCTCCGAGAGCGAGCGTTCCGCCTGATGCAGCATGGCCTCGGCCTGATTCCTGACGTCCACCAGTTCGCGTCTGGCCTTGTCTTCCTCGGCGTGTTCTTCGGCGTCGCGCACCATCTGGTTGATGTCCGCGTCGGAAAGGCCGCCCGAGGCCTGGATGCGGATCTGCTGCTCCTTGCCCGTGGCCTTGTCTTTCGCCGTCACATGCACGATACCGTTAGCGTCGATGTCGAAGGTGACCTCGATCTGCGGGATGCCGCGCGGCGCGCCGGGGATACCCTCAAGATTGAACTCTCCCAGGCTTTTGTTATTCGCGGCCATTTCGCGTTCGCCCTGGAACACGCGGATGGTCACGGCGGTCTGGTTGTCTTCCGCGGTCGAGAACACCTGCGACTTCTTGGTCGGGATAGTGGTGTTGCGGTCGATCAGACGCGTGAACACGCCGCCCAGCGTTTCGATGCCGAGCGAAAGCGGCGTCACGTCGAGCAGCAGGACATCCTTGACGTCGCCTTTCAATACGCCGCCCTGAATCGCCGCGCCGTCGGCCACGACTTCGTCGGGGTTCACGCCTTTGTGCGGCTCCTTGCCGAAGAATTCCTTCACCGTTTCGATGATTTTCGGCATCCGCGTCATGCCGCCGACCAGAACCACTTCGTCGATCTCGGACGCTTTCACGCCCGCGTCTTTCATCGCCGCTTTCAGCGGGCCTGAGGTTTTCTTGATAAGGTCGTCCACGAGGCTTTCGAGTTTCGCGCGGCTGAGCTTGATGTTCAGGTGTTTGGGTCCTGACGCGTCAGCCGTGATAAAGGGCAGGTTGACCTCGGTCTGCATGGTGGAAGACAGCTCGATCTTCGCTTTCTCAGCGGCTTCTTTCAGGCGCTGAAGCGCGAGCTTGTCTTCACGCAGGTCGATGCCTTGCTCTTTCTTGAATTCATCCGCGAGGTAATCGATGACGCGGGAGTCGAAGTCCTCACCGCCGAGGAACGTGTCGCCGTTGGTGGATTTCACTTCGAAGACGCCGTCGCCGATCTCAAGGATCGAAATATCGAACGTACCGCCGCCCAGATCGTAAACGGCGATGATGCCGTTTTTCTTCTTGTCGAGGCCGTAAGCCAGCGCGGCGGCTGTCGGTTCGTTGATGATACGCAGGACTTCAAGGCCCGCGATCTTGCCGGCGTCTTTCGTCGCCTGACGCTGCGAGTCGTTGAAGTAGGCGGGAACGGTGATGACGGCCTGCGTAACCGTCTCGCCGAGGTAACTCTCGGCGGTTTCCTTCATCTTCTTCAGCACCATGGCCGCGCTTTGCGCCGGGGCCTGTTTCTCGCCGTCCACTTCGACCCAGGCGTCGCCGTTATCGCCGCGCACGATTTTGAACGGCGCGGTTTTCATCATCTTCTGCACTTCGGCGTCATCGAAACGGCGGCCAATCAGGCGCTTGACGGCGTACAGCGTGTTTTCGGGGTTTGTGACGGCCTGACGCTTGGCGGGCTGGCCGACGAGGCGTTCGCCGTCTTTCGTGAACGCGATCATCGACGGCGTCGTGCGCGCGCCTTCGGCATTTTCAATAACGCGGGGTTCTTTACCGTCCATG
>CAKTCH010000059.1 GCA_934538895.1 uncultured Alphaproteobacteria bacterium | reverse complement strand
TCCTGCCGACCGTGCACTACAACATGGGCGGCATCCCGCCCAACGTGAAAACCGAAGTCGTCTGCCCGGCTGCCGACGACCCGAACCGCGTCGTGCCGGGCCTGATGGCGATCGGCGAAGCCGCTTGCGTATCCGTGCACGGTGCGAACCGTCTGGGTTCCAACTCTCTGCTCGACCTCGTGGTGTTTGGCCGCGCCGCCGCCAATCGCGCGGCGGAAACCGTAAGGCCGAACCAGCCGCACAAAACCATCGGCAGCGATATCGCTAGTAGGGCGCTTGATCGGTTCGACCGTTTCCGCCACGCCAAGGGCGGCACCCCGACCGCGAAACTGCGGCTGGAGATGCAGAAAGTCATGCAAAACCACGCCGCCGTTTTCCGTACCGGCGAAACATTGCAGGAAGGTTGCGCCCTCATCAGCAAATGCCATGCGCAGATGGCCGATATCGGCGTTCAGGACCGCTCGCTGATCTTCAACACCGATCTGGTGGAAACTCTTGAACTCGACAACCTGATGGACCAGGCCGTTGCCACGCTTTACTCCGGCGTCAACCGTCAGGAATCCCGCGGCGCCCATGCCCGCGAGGATTTCAAGGACCGTGACGACGCCAACTGGCTGAAACATACCGTCACATGGGTCGATCAGTCCGGCAAAACCGCTATCGGCTACCGCCCGGTCACCCTGACCACGCTGACCGACGAAGTCGAAGCCGTGCCGCCCAAGGCGCGCGTTTACTAAGATACATATGTAATCGGTAATTTAGAAAGGGGGGCTGCACGCGCGCCCCTTTTTATATTCTGCTTCCTGTCGTCTGCCTTTTTTAAATATCGGAGATCGCTTGCGTGAGCGCGTCAATATCATCGATCACGATCACACCCGCATCTTTCAATCGTTGATCCATCGCGGTGGCAGTCGTGGCGCCGGGGCCTGTCGGGATGGCGACCGGTCGGGTGGCGCCCTTGACGACGATCACGTCGAAGCCCAGGGCTTTGGCATCCAGTGCTGAAAAGCCGACGCAAAAATCATAGGCGAGGCCGCATAGCACCAGCGTTTTCCTGCCTTCGGCTTCCAGCACTTCGGCCAGCGTCTTGCCGTTATCAAATCGCGGCTGTGATTTTTTATCGACTTCAAGGAAAGCGGAATAAGAATCAACATTCGTGTTCGTGCCCTTGCGAATGACGCGCACACCCTTGGCCAGCGTCAGGGCGGGGTGGAAATCGGCGTCCGCCGTATTCTGGATGCAATGATCCGGCCACAGCACTTGAGGGCCATAGGGCATGGTGGCGGTGTCATAAGGCTTGGCCCCCGGATGATTGCTGGCGAATGATTTATGATCGGCGGGGTGCCAGTCTTGCGTGGCGAAAATTGCTGTCGGCGCGAAGGCTTCTTGCAGCGCATTGACCAGGGGCACGATCTCATCGCCGCCCGTCACCGGCAATCCGCCGCCGGGGCAAAAACCGTTTTGCATGTCGATAATAATAAGAGCGGCATCGGCGGGGGCTTTGAACGTCATCGATCTGTTCCTGTTATTTATAATTATGAAAAAATATAGAATACGGGGCGCGCCTGTCAACCGGGGTTCGTGAATGATCGATACATGAACACAACGATCACGACGAAATCTAGCTACTACCGTCATCCCGCGCGCAGCCGAGGAATAATGTCATCCCCGGCTCGACCGGGGATCCAGGGGGATAACAGGATAGCCCGGTGCTTATGTCTCTGGATCCCCGGTCAAGCCGGGGATGACAAATTTGTGCGAAGGCATCGTGATCGTTGTGCACGCCGTGTTCAAACTCTCTGTTTTCTGGAATGAATGAGTCCTGAGCCTGAATATAACCCGCCTTCCGCATCCATGGGCGGCATTAAAAACCTCCCCCCTTCGCGCGCGAAGGGGGGGAGGCCGGGAAAGACCTTGTGGGGAAATATCGGTCTTCCCCGTACCCATGCGGGCTTTGCGCCGCCGGTACGTCCTACCGCCGAGACAGGTTTTGTACCAGCGTCAGCAAGGCCGTTTGCACATGGGGATTCAGTTTTTCGTAGCCGCGCAAAAGCGCGACATGCCGGGGTGTCATCTCCGGCAATGTCCCGATCTCGCGTCCCGTCAGCCCGGCGAGACATGCCAGCCCGTTTTCGCCTTTTCCCGGATTGTCCATAAAGTCTCCTAAATAAAAAAACCACCATGCCTTGTTCTGGGCATGGTGGCCGGGTGTTAAGAGACCGTACTAGGACAGCCGCGACGACCTTTAAGCCGAAGCTCTGGACATGCGCCGCCGCCACCCGGCCACAAGACCGAGGACGGCAAATAACGCTTTGCCAAACGCCTAGGGTCCAGACTCACAGGTTAAATCCAGAAGCATAGAAGTGCTGCGATGCAGAGTGTGGCGAAGAAGTTTCTGGCGAGTTTATCATATCTTGTTGCCACCCGTCGCCAGTCCTTGATCCTGCCGAACATGCGTTCAACGACATTACGCTGTTTGTAGCGGTTTCCATCATGCGGAATTTTGATTTTGCGGTTAGCGGTCGAAGGAATGACCGCCTTGATTTTCCTGTTCATAAGAACGCCCCGGAAGTGGCCCGCATCATATGCCTTGTCGGCCAGCAGGTATTTGACAGGCGGCAACGACCCGGCAAGCGCGACCGCGCCTTTTATATCAGCCCTTTGCCCCGGCGTTATATACAGCGCCAGCGGCCTGCATTTCATATCGCTAATGGCGTGAAGCTTTGTATTGCGCCCGCCGCGGCTTATGCCGATGGCTTCCTCAGCAGCCCCCTTTTTGCGCCCCCCGCGCAGCGATGAGCCTTGATATGCGTACTATCCAGAGCCACCATATCCGTCTCATCCGACAGCGTCCCGACTATCTCACGAAATAGATACTGCCAGATACCGCGCGCAGACCAGCGGTTATAGCGGTTGTAAAGCGTCGTGTAATAACCGTACTCCGGCGGAGCATCCTTCCACCGGCAACCCGATTGCAAAACATGGATGATACCGCTGATAATCCGCCGGTCGTCTACACGCGGCTTGCGTCCGCGATCAGGCGGCAAATGCGGTGCAATCGCTTCCCATTGTTCGTCAGACAGATAAAACAAATGACTCATGGCTGGCTCCTTCCTACATTCCAAAACATTGAATCATAAATCTTACTGTGTGTTTAGACCCTAGTACGAGCCTCTTACAGCTCGGCCCCACTATTTCCAGCAAGGCAAAATTATCATACGGGTATGGCCGTTAAAACGCAATCGCTGGAGAGCTTTCATGCGGCTGGGCAGGGAAGATGAGTATCGGTCCGGCTTCGTTTTTCCGGATTGTCCAAAAATCTCCTGAACTAAAAACCACCATGCCTTGTTCTGGGCATGGTGGCCGGGTGTTAAGAGACCGTACTAGGACAGCCGCGACGACCTTTAAGCCGGGGCTCTGAACATGCGCCGCCGCCACCCGGCCCAAAGACCGAGAGGCGGAAATATACGGGCGCGCCCGTTAAAACACAATCGCAGGGGAATGCGCATGTGGCGGCGCAGGCCCGAATAAGGAAGATGACACCCCCGGCACGTTAAGGTAAAAAGCTTTATGAGAAAACGCATTCATAGCTATATAGACATCGAAAAGATGCCCGATAATCCGGTGATTCCGGATCGTCTGGGCGCGTTGTTCTGGCATTTCGCGCGGCAGGCCAAGGGGCCGTTTATATGGTTGCTGGCATTGAATGCGGCCTGCGCCGTATTCAACGCGCTGCTGATTTACTATGTCGGCGTGATTATCGACGCGCTGTCCGGCGGCGGCGCGCCCGCCGATATCCTGCGCGAGAATATCTGGCAATTGTCGGGGTTCGTGATCTTCGGCCTTGTGCTGGCCCCGCTGACAGGGATCGGCGCGCAATATGTGAACAGCATCGTGGTGGTGCCGTTCTTCGGCAACCTCATCCGCCGCCAGTCGCACTGGTATGTGCTGCGCCACGCGCTGTCATATTTTCAGAACGATTTCGCGGGCCGCATCGCCAACAAGGTCCAGCAGCTGGGCCCCTCCATCCGCGACGTGATGACGCAGTTCATCGGCTCGGTGATGTATGTCGCGGTGTTCATCGTTTCGACCACTATCATGCTGATGGCGGCGGACTGGGTGTTCATCGTGCCGATGCTGCTGTGGCTGGCGCTATATGTCGGCATATTGTGGGTGTTCATCCCGCGGGTGCAGAAACGCTCGCTGCGCCTTTCCGAATCGCAAAGCCATATGATCGGCCGCATCGTCGATAGCTACACCAATATCATGACGGTCAAGCTGTTCGCGCGCCGCCAGCATGAAGATGATTTCGTGCTCGGCTCCCTGCACCGTCATTCGGGGCGCATCCTTGATAAGAATATACAAATTTTTCTGATGACCTCGACCCTGAGCATCGCCAACAGCGTCATGATCTGCATGATTTTTATCATGTCGCTGTGGCTGTGGGCGCGGGGCGCGATTACACCTGGCGCGGTGGCGATGATCCTGCCGCTGGTCATTCAGGTGCACCACCAGATGCACTGGATCATGTGGGAACTGACCGGCATTTTCGAATGGATCGGCACCGCGCAGGAAAGTATGCAGACGATTTCCAAACCGCACCGCGTCACCGATGAAAGTGCCGCCAGGCCGCTGGATATACGCCAGGGCGAAATCCGTTTTGAGCATGTCGCCTTCCATTACGGCAAGGCGCGGGGCGTGATCGATGATCTGAATCTCATGATCTCCGGCGGGCAGAAAGTCGGGCTGGTCGGGCACAGCGGCGCGGGCAAGAGCACCGTCGCCAGCCTGTTGCTGCGCTTTTACGATCTGGAAGGGGGGCGCATCCTGATCGACGGGCAGGACATCGCCCAATGCACGCAGGACAGCCTGCGCGCGCATATCTCGATGGTGACGCAGGATACGTCGCTGCTGCACCGCTCGATCATCGACAATATCCGTTATGGCCGTCCCCATGCCACGCGCGCCGACGTGATGGACGCCGCGCGCAAGGCGCAGGCCCATGATTTCATTCTGACGCTGGAGGATGAGCGCGGGCGCAAAGGCTATGACGCGCATGTGGGCGAGCGCGGCGGCCAGCTCTCGGGCGGTCAGCGCCAGCGTATCGCCAGTGCGCGCATCATCCTGAAAGACGCGCCCATCCTGATTCTGGATGAAGCGACCTCGGCGCTGGATAGCGAAGTGGAAAGCTATATTCAGGAACAACTCGCGACGCTGATGCAGGGCAAGACCGTGATCGCCATCGCGCACCGCCTGTCAACGATCGCGCGCATGGACCGCCTGATCGTGATGGACCACGGCGACGTTATCGAAGACGGCAGCCACGCCGAACTGGTGAAAAAAGGCGGCCATTACGCCCGCCTGTGGTCTTTGCAGTCCGGCGGGTTCCTGCCGGAATAATTCACGCCATATGCCATGTCTTTTGGATTGTCATCCAATTGTTACCCCTCGGGCTAAAGCCCTCGGGATGACAATTTGAAAGACATGGCAGGCGACGATAAAGGCGATTACTTCTGTTCGTCGGATTTCAACACGCCGGCGGTGGCATAATCATGCCTGGCCATATCGTGCATGATGATCTTGACATGTTCGGGCGTCACGTTGACGGTTCTGCACACGGCGTCGGTCACTTCTTTGACCATCGCGCGCTTCTGTTCGACGCTGCGGCCTTCTATCAGGTGGACATGGATGATCGGCATGAAGCGCTCCTGCTATATCTGTTTAATGATCCCAATCCGGCGCCCAGTCGGGATCGACCATGCGGCCATCGGGGCGGGCAAGGGCGAATATAGCATCCATTTCCTCATCCGAAAGCGTGAAATCATAGATGTCGATATTGCTGCGGATGTTGGCTTCGCTGGCGGCCTTGGGGATGGCGGCGACATCGGGTTGCTGCGTCAGCCAGCGCAGCGCCACCTGGCCTTCATTCTTGCCGTATTTATCGCCGATCCGCTTCAACACGGGATCGCCCCTGACCGTGCCGCGGGCAAGCGGGCTGTAGGCCGTCACCCACATATTATGGGCGCGGGCAAAGTCGAGCACGGGCTTTTGCGACAGGAACGGGTGATATTCCACCTGATCGTTGGCGATTTTTACGCCGTAATCGTCCAGCACGGCGCGCATCAGCGCCACCGGGTAATTGGAAACGCCAATCAGCGCGGCCTTGCCGGATTTCTGCACGGCGGCCAGCGCTTCGAGCTGTTCTTTCAACGGCACCCCGCCGACAGGCCAGTGCAGCAACAGCAAATCGACATATTCTGTTTTGAGTTTCTTCAGGCTTTCATCGACGGATTTGACAAACCTGTCTTTTGAAACATTCTCCAACCAGATTTTGGTGGTAAGGAAAATATCGCGGCGCTCAAGGCCTGAATTTTTAATCGCCTGCCCGACCTCTGATTCATTCTCGTAAATCTGGGCGGTGTCGATATGACGGTAACCGATATCGAGCGCCATCTCGGTTGCTTTTATGCAGCCGTCCCCCGTCAGTTTCCATGTGCCGAAGCCCAGGGTAGGAATCGTCTTATTCTGGATTTTGATGGTTTTCATGAGCGTGCCCGGCTGTAAAAGGAAAGGGGACTGGCCTGAAATAAATACGCCATAGCCCGGCAAATTCAAGGTACACCGCAAAAGCATAAATAATAACAATGATTTACGAAAATTATTGATATTTTAAGCCTATCAAGGCATAAGTAAATATAAGAATATTACAAACAACAGGGCAGAAAAATGTTTGAAGGACTTAAATTAAGACACGCTTTCAGTGGTTCCGGCGGCCAGAAACCACCGCCGCAAGAACCGGAAGAGCCACACGGGTTGCTGGACTCTCTCAAGGCTTTTGCCGTGGCGCGCAAAGGTCCGGCGCTCTGCCAGCGTTTAAAGGATGCTTTTGAGGATTTGTCTGCAAAGAATACGGTTGATGGCCATGCCAAGGATGTGCAGACGCATTTCCTGCTGAAGGCGATGGGCGAACATGTGGAACAGCTCCGCGAGAACATCATGAAAGGCGGGGCCGGGGGGTATGAGAAGATGAAGGAAGCGGGTCAGTATCTTTCACGTATCCAGAAGCAGGGATTGGAAGCCTGATATTTCCGTATCGTCTGGTTTTAAGCCTTCACAGAAGCGCCCGCTGCGCCTATGCTGTAACCCTGTTTTCATTCAGATCAAGTGCGCATCATGGTACAGCTCAGACTCCCCCAGAACTCCAAAGTCAAACCCGGCAAGAAAATCGACGCGGCCCAGGGCGCGAAAACGAGGAAGACGCTGAAGGTTTACCGCCACGATCCGGATAAAGGCGAAAATCCGCGTACCGATGAATATACCATCGACACGTCTAAATGCGGCCCCATGGTTCTGGACGCGCTCATCCATATCAAGAACGATGTCGACTCCAGCCTGACCTTCCGCCGTTCCTGCCGCGAGGGTATTTGCGGTTCCTGCGCCATGAATATCGACGGCAAAAACACGCTGGCCTGCACCAAGGCGATCGACGAATGCAAGGGCGATGTAAAAATTTCGCCGCTGCCGCATTTGCCGGTGCTGAAAGACCTGGTGCCTGATCTCACGCATATGTATGCGCAATATACGTCGATAGAACCGTGGCTGAAGGCGGACTCGCCTGCGCCGACGCGCGAGCGCCTGCAAAGCGCCGACGACGCCGAGCTGATGAACGGCCATGACGGCCATGGCGCGGCGGCCTGCATCCTGTGCTTCAGCTGCTCGACCGCCTGCCCCAGCTATTGGTGGAACAGCGAGAAATTCCTCGGCCCCGCGATCCTGTTGCAGGCTTACCGCTGGCTGATCGATACGCGCGACGAGGCCAAGGGCGAACGCCTGGACCAGCTGGAGGATCCGTTCAAGCTTTACCGCTGCCACACGATCATGAACTGCACCAACACATGCCCGAAAGGCCTCAATCCGGCGAAGGCCATCGGCGAGA
>CAKTCH010000058.1 GCA_934538895.1 uncultured Alphaproteobacteria bacterium | reverse complement strand
GCTTCAGGTCGGTTTGCGTCTCCGCCGCCAGCGCGCCTTTTACGTTCTCCGCCGCCATCGCCATCGGTGAAAGACTCATAATCGCCAGAGCCGACACGGTTGCCAAAATTTTGTAATTCATAATGCTTATCCTTCACATTTGATCAATTTTTCAAGGTTACTTCCGGAGCGACACTCCGATATTCACCAGAATGAACAAGCCGCCGGGTCGTGAAGTTCCCGGCGGCTTTTTAAAAACTAGAAACATATTATAGTATTTAGGCCATTCAGTTCGCGTCGTCGATTTCGTCGCCGACCTCTTCTATAGCCTCGCCGACCTGATCGCCCAGCGATTGCGGACGGTCCTGATATTGCATAAACGCCATGCCCAGAATACCGGCCAGCAGTATGGCAATAATCACGAGAATCATTTTATTATTCAATTTATTACTCCTGTCGCTTTAGTGGGAGGCGTCCTGTACGGCTTCGCCGGCATTTTCAATATCCCTTCCCGCACCGTGCATCGTATTGGAGCAGGCCGATACGGTAAAACCCGCCATCGCCAGCAGACCCATAGCCAGAATTGTCTGTTTCCTTAAAATCATAATCCATCTCCTGATAGTTGCATTTAACATGTGGTACAAATGGTCGGCGGGAAACCAAGGTTCCCGCCGCTTTTAATCTTTAATGTGGATTATCCGACCGACCTTTCAGGGTCGGGCATGATCTCCGGCAATAAATCCGGCAAGGCTTGCTATGGCCACGGCGGTTTTGGGATTCTCGCGGATAGGATCTTCCAGTTCCTCCGTGATCGAATCGATCAGCGCGGATACGGTTTTAGCGATATCCGGCTGCGGACTCGCGGGCGCATGGCGGCCTTTGTGGCGCTTGCCTGCCATGAGGATCATGCCCGTGCCCAGCGACAACAGCGTCAGCGCCATTGCCGTGCAGGCGACCCCCAGAGCCGCCATGGGTGCGCTATACAGCGTTACGAGGTAAAGATATTCCGCGACGAACAGAATGGCCAGCGTCATCAGCCCCAGCACCGCCCCCCCGAGCATAAAGGCGATGCCGCTAAAGCTGATGCGGGGTAAACGGGGGACAGGTGCGCTCATCAACCCTTCCAGAACCAATTGCTTCATTAAAGGCATGGCTACCATCTTTTGTCTCCCGTTATACCGTCTTTATGCACGCGACCGTTAGCGGCGGCTGCCAAGGATGTAGCTGAAAACCAGACCCGCGCAAAATGCCAGAGCAACGCTTTGCCCCGGCCTGTCGCGCACACGCTCTTCCAGCTTTTCAAATTCGTTGCGGCCAGCGGCAGCCAGCGTTTTCACGCCATCGCGCGCAATCGCACCACTTTCATGCTTAAGGTTTTTGGCAAGAACGGCAGCATCCTGAATGGTCGCGGCGGCATCCTCTTTGAGCACGTTCAGATCTTTACGCAATTCGCTCAGGCCTGCATTGTTCGCGGCCTCTTTAACGGTATTGGTTGTAATATTGCTCATTTTCAGTCTCCTGTATGAAATGTGTATAGGGAAGTGAACGCATTTGCGTAAAGAATGGTTCCCTGGAACGCTTCCGGCATGGGGATTAGGGCATTGCCACCGACAGCGGAACCAAGCGTCATTTTTATACGTTTGAAATAAAACGGATTTTATTTATATAGAGGAGATCGTCATGAAACCTACGAAGGATCAGCACCCCAAGAACCAGAGCGGCGGAGACAAGCAGCAGGAAATGCCCAAACGCGAGTTCGAATATGAAACGCCGCACCCGCAGCCCCGCGAAAAAGGACAGGGGAAACCTGCCTGACCTTTATAGTTACCGGATATAGTTACCGGATTTTAAAACCCCTCTCCGGAGGGGTTTTTCATGTGCGCTGAGGGCACTCCTGCTTATGCCACCGGCAAAGACCGCCACCATTCCTTGAGAATAAATTTCTGATAGTAGAGTTCTTCCAGACGCCGCCAAAGGCGCGGATTATGCCTGATGGCATGAATCATTCTCCGATGCGTTTCCTGATCGAAGGCACCGTCCACAAGGGCCTGCAAATCCTCGTCAGTAATTTTATCGTGTACCGTTACCATTAAACCGCTTATGCAGAATTACTGCCGCATAATACCCCTTACTGTTACTTCTTCTTTAGAGAAAACATATTTCAGGGGTATGTGGTTCCCGCGCGATATTGAAGAACCGGCAGGATCTCAGGCGGTCACGGGGCCCAGAACCGTAACGGATTCGCAGAACATGTAACCCACGCCGCGCACGGTCTTGATGAGATGCGGCGTGCGGGGATCGTCGCCCAGCTTCTTGCGCAGGCGGGCGATGTGAATATCGACGGCACGATCGTATGATTGATAATCCTGGCCGCGCCCGAGTTCGAAAAGCTGGTCGCGACTTAAGGCCCGCCCCGACGCGTTGAGCAAAATCTCCAGCAGCCTGAATTCCGCCGTGGTCAGGTTGGCGGATTCGCCGTCTTTATTCACCACGCTGAACGTGGCGCGGTCCATGATCCACGGGCCGAAGCTCAGGCGTTCGGCGTCCTGCTTGGCGGCGGGTTCGCGCGCGGCTTCGGCCTCGCTGCTGATGCGGCGCAGAATGGCCTTGATGCGCGCGTATAGTTCGCGCATTTCAAACGGCTTGCTGAGATAATCATCGGCCCCCATCTCCAGGCCCAGGATTTTATCCGTGGGATCGCTTTTGCCGCTGACGACGATGACGGGCGCTTTCGTATAAGCGCGGATACGCGTCATGAGGTTGAGGCCATCGCCATCGGGCAAAACCAGATCGAGGAGGATGACATCGACATGAACGGCCTGAATCTTTTCCAGCAGGTCTTTTCCGTTGCTGCCGGTTAGAACCTCATACCCCTGATCCTCAAGAAAGGATTGAATCACGAATTGCAGATTCTGATCGTCCTCAATGGAAAGAATCGTTGCCTTTGCCATGAAATCCCTCAAATTAAAGATAAATTCGGCTTTCATTTTATAGTGAAAGCGCTACAAAAAAGATACAAACATTTCCCTTGCCGCTACAATGCGAACATATTCCCCTCACGGTTATTTCCTATCCTGAGAACATACGCACTAAACCGCAGGAGGTTGCTATGTTTGTCCAAAAAGATCTGGTCGCTGAAACGGAGAATTTACGTAAATTTGCGCTGCACCTGACACGTAACAAGGCTGACGCCGATGATCTGGTACAATCAACGTTCTTGCGCACGCTGGAAAAGGCCGATTATTTCGAAGACGGCACATCCTTGCGCAAATGGACATCGAAAATCATGTTCAATTTATTCGTTACGGATTATCGCCGCAAAACGCGCTTCGAAACGCAATACGACCCGGAACCATACATTCAATCGCAATCTGTCGGCGCTCCTCAGGAGAGTGAATCTGAATTACATGCCGTAAACGACGCCATTAAAAAGCTTTCAGCGGACCATCGCGAGATTCTTACCATGGTATGCATCAAAGACATGCCTTATCAGGAAGTGGCCGATGCCCTCGACATTCCCGTAGGTACCGTGCGTTCGCGCCTTTCCCGCGCCCGCGAGAGCCTGAGCGCGGCGCTGGAGGCCGGCGGCGCTACCGATTACAAAGAAGTCATCCGCATCCCGGCCTATTATTTAAGGCAGACTGGCGGCACTTACGGCAAAGCAGTTTGAGGAATTACACGTCATTCATACCGGAGGCTTGCCTTTCAGGGCGGGCCTCCGTTTTATCGTTCAGATAAAGCGCCATTTCCGCCAGCAAATCCTGTTCGGAAATTGGCTTGGGCAAATAGGAATCCATACCGGCATTCACGCATTTATCCTTATCCTCGACAAAAGCATGGGCCGTCATGCCGATGATCGGCGTGCGTGAAAGGCCCTGTTCCTGTTCGATCTTACGAATCTGGCGCGTTGCCGTCAGGCCGTCCATTTCCGGCATCTGCACATCCATCAGGATCAGGTCCGGCGTGTGTTCCTTCCAGCTATTGACAGCTTGCAAGCCTGTACGCGCCACTTCGAACACGCAACCTTGCGCCTCCAGTATGTAGCTTAAGACCGCGATATTGCCCTCGTAATCCTCCACCAGCAAAATCCGGTTACGGCCATCGCGTCCGATGTTCAGCTGACGCAGGGCACCCGGCTTCACCAGGGCCGACTCCGCCGCTACCTGCTCCCTCACTACGCGCAAGGGAATAGTGACCGTGAAGACAGATCCCTTCTCAAGCTCGCTATCGAGCGTAATGCTGCCTCCCATGTTCTCGGCCAGGCTTTTCGAGATGGCAAGGCCCAGGCCGCTGCCGCCATATTTGCGCGATACGGATGCGTCGGCCTGGCGGAAACGTTCGAAAATCATTTCAAAATGATCTTTATCGATGCCGATGCCGGTATCCTTCACCTCGATCTGCATATGCGGGGCGCCGTCCAGATCCACGCGGCGCGCCCGTACGTCCACCGCGCCCGCATTCGTGAACTTCAGGGCGTTGCCGATCAGGTTCATCAGGATCTGGCGGACGCGCACCTTGTCGCCGAGGAGTTTCACATCTTTCAGGCCGTCATAAATAAAAGAGAATTTCAAACCCTTTTCATGCGCGCGCACGGATACGATGCTGATAATTTCCTGAAAAAGCTCGCCGAGGGAAAAAGGTTTTTCTTCCAGTTCCATCTGGCCGCTTTCAATCTTGGAAAAGTCAAGGATATCATTGATAAGTTCCTTGAGGTTGACGGTGGCATAGGCCAGAACCTTTATGAGCTGCTGATGCTTGGGGCTGAAATCGTCTTTCTGGTTCATTAAAATTTCCGCCACGCCGCTCACGCTTGTAAGCGGCGTTCTGATTTCATGACTCATATGCGCGAGAAACTCGGTTTTGGCGGCGTTGGCTTTTTCCGCAATATCCCGGGCCTCTTCCAGACGGGCCTCATATTCCTTCAGGCTGGTGATATCGCTGTATGTGCCTGTCAGGCGCACAGCGCGACCTTCCTCATCGAACAGCGCCTTGCCGCGTTTTTGCACCCAGATCCAATACCCGTCGCGGTGCTTGACGCGGAATACCACAGACAGTTCGGGCGCCTCGCGGCTGAGGTAGCGCTGGGTCGTTTCAGCCGCCATCAGCTTATCCTCAGGATGCACCAGGCTTTCGAGGAAAGGCCGCGACGCGACGATTTCATCGTCCTGATACCCCAGCAAACCCTTGAATTGCGGCGACCAGTAGACGTCCTGCGTCAGCAAATTCCAGTCGTAAACACCGTCATTCGTGCCGCGGATCGCCAGGCGCAAGCGCTCTTCCGCTTCGCGCAGCGGGCCTTCGCTCATCATGTGGCCGTCCTGCATCAGCATCAAATAGGCATTCAGGATCGTCAGGATCAGCAATGTAAGAAAGATACCAATGCTCAGGCTGCGATGCAGCGCGCCTTTAACCTTGAAATAATTTTCGAGGTTTTCCTGCAAATGGCGCTTTTCTTCGTCCAGTACCGTGGTCGCCACCCGGTCGAACGATTTACGGACTTCGCCTACCTTGTTAATTTCCTTGACGCTTCCCAGATTGCGATCGGTCCTGTATTTCTGGATCATATCGTCGAGCGCTTCCGTAAACGCCAGATAATGATGCTGCAATTCGTCCATGCGGCTGGTCTGGGCCGGATTGTTCTGGGTCAGGGTCTTCAGCCGCGCCAATGCCTCGGTCAGGCGGTTTTTGTTAAAGTCATATTCATTCAGCAATTCACGGTCGCCAGAGAGCAGATAGCCGCGCTGGATGGAAAGCGTGCCGTACATCACCGCCATCATTTCCTGAGTCTGGCCGATAATCTCCCGGGAAGCGGTGATTTCGCGGCCGATGTCCGTGACGTGCCGGTCCTTCAGAAAATAAGCGCCTGCCAGGCCGGACATAGCGGCAATAGCAACGCCCAGAAAGGTCAGAACATGTAGCCGCGTACCCCGTAGCATGGAAAATCACCCTGAATTTGCGCTTGTCTCTCCAATATAGGTCATTCAGCATCGCTAGACAAAGGACAACTTAAAACCCGGCCCCGTCTATGCAATAAGCTCGCCAATCTTATCAATTTGATGATATAACAAGCTTATACGGGGGGAACCGGCATATATTCGGGTACGTTGGCGCGTTATAATGGCAATGATTTATCTTATGTGAAAAATATGATTTTACCCCTTCATCAAGTCAGACATTACGTCATCGCCCTCATGGGACTGGCTAGCCTTATTCCACTGGCGGGGTGCGATACGCTGTTCGGCACGAAAGGCGTGTCGCACTACCCTGCGCGCACAGCTTCTATCGAAGCGCGTCGCGATGAAGAAATTTTCATAACAATCCATGAAATCCTGTTTGAAACAGGCCATCAGGATATTGACGAGGAAGGTCTGCAAACCATTTCCTATGTAGCCGACATGATCCGGAAATCGAATCCGGCGCTGATAACGGTTACAGGCTACAGCGACAGCTTTGGCGATGCCGCCTATAACAAGAATCTTTCCCTTAAACGCGCCCAGACCGTTGTCAGGAAACTGAAGGCCCACGGGATCGATACGCGCGTAATCAAAGTCGCCGGCATGGGAGAGGAAAACCCCGCTATTCCCACGCAGGACGGGGTGAAGCTCCTGGATAACAGGCGCGTCGTTATCGCACTGAAAAAATAGCAGAACCCGGGAACCCGCACGCCTCTTTTCCTGTTAGCTTCACATGCTTCGTGAGTAGGTCAAAACGAAAGGGGATAGATGATGAAAGGCATTCTTTTATGGCTGATCGGGATACCCATTCCCGTCATCATTTTGCTTTATATCTTCAACGTTCTGTAAGGATGTGAGGATATATGTCCAGAAGGCGGATGCACATCCGCCTTCTGTCATTTACGGGAACCCGTTCCCTCAGGCACGCGTTGTCATATTAGACTCATATTTTGTTTTTGTGTTTGCTCCGCCAACCAGGGAGTCCAGAATGGTTCATACGCACCGCCAGATCATAGAAAAAATGCCTCCTGCCTTACATGCCGGCGATCGTGAGGCCGTCGGCCTGTTCGACGATATGGAGCGCTTGCAGGAAGCGATCAAGGAACTGGAGGCGACAGCCTTCCCGCGTGACGCCATCAGTATTCTGGGACACCGTGCGGCGATCGAGGACAAGTTCGGCACCGCGCAGATACAGCCTTATCTTGCGGAAGACGATCCCGAGGCGCCACGCGCCGCGCCCGTGCGTTCTGAAGAAGAGACGATCGGTGCCGCGGTGCTGGTCGGTTGCAGCGCCTATATCGGCGTCGTGGCCGCGGGCATCGCTTTAGGCCCGGCTTCCGTTCCGATAACATTGCTGGCTATCGCGTTAGGTGGCGGCAGCGGCGCCGCCATCGCCGGGGCCGTCGTCAGCGAGCTAAAGCATCGCCATCAGAAACATATCCATGAACAGCTTGCACAGGGCGGCCTGCTGATGTGGGTGCGCACGCCGGACGCGGCGCGTGAACGGCTGGCCTGCGAAATCCTTGAGCGTAACGGCGCGCGCGATGTCCATGTTCATGATATTCCCGCGCACCATCAGGCGGAGGGCAGGAACCTATAACGGTTCGGAAACGTTGGTATTCCGGAAGACGAATTCCGCAAATTCCATCGAAGGAGAAATAACATGAGCCGTTTTATAACAGCCACATTCAAGACTCGTAACGCCGCAGAAGACGCCTTGCACCGTCTGGAGGCGATCGGCGTTAACGACAGCCAGATCAGCCTCGTGACGACAGACAGCACGCGCGGCGCCAATTTCAACATCGAACCGCATAGCCAGATCGACCAAGGCGTTGCCGGCGGCGCGACCGCAGGCGGGCTGATCGGGGCTGTATTGGGCGCTCTGGCGATTGCCGGCACCATCGTCGTGCCCGGTTTAAACCTGGTGGTAACGGGGGCCTATGTCGGCGCGCTGGCAGGTCTGGCCACGGGTGCCGTGGCCGGAGGTCTTGTCGGCGGTCTGATCGGCGCCGCCATTCCCGAATATGAAG